>DATCBL010000191.1:0-3675 GCA_036511875.1 Acidimicrobiales bacterium | reverse complement strand
CGATGACGTCGGTGGAAGCCTCCGACGACCCTCCCCCGTAGCGGTAGAGGCCCTGGATGGACCCGAGGCGGACCCGCTCGGCCTCGGCCGGGTCAGGTGGCAGAGCCGGCATCGGGTAGTTCTCGTTGTAGAGGGTCAGGTACCAGACCCGGTCCTCGGGCTCGGGCCCGGTCATCCGGCGGATCCCGTCCTCGACGATGGCGGCCACCTCGTAGGAGAAGGCGGGGTCGTAGGCGGCCACGCTGGGGACCGTAGAGGCCAGGAGCAGCGAGTGCCCGTCCTGGTGCTGGAGCCCCTCGCCGTTCAGGGTGGTGCGGCCGGCCGTGCACCCGAGGAGGAATCCCCGGCCCCGGCAGTCCGAGAGCGCCCACAGCAGGTCGCCCACCCGTTGGAAGCCGAACATCGAGTAGAACAGGTAGAAGGGGATCATGGCCTCGCCCCAGGTGGCGTAGGAGGTGGCCGCGGCGGTGAACGTCGCCACCGCGCCAGCCTCGGTGATGCCCTCCTGGAGGACCTGGCCCGAGGTGCTCTCGGCGTAGTGGAGCGCCAGCCCGGCATCCACCGGGGTATAGCGCTGGCCTTCGGGGGCGTAGATCTGCACCTCGCTGATCAGCGACTCCAGTCCGAAGGTCCGAGCCTCGTCCGAGACGATGGGCACGATGCGGGAGCCGATGGCTGGATCGCGGACCAGCGACCGGAGCAGGCGGGCGAAGGCCATGGTGGTGGACACGGCCTGGCGTCCGGATCCGGCGGCCAGATCGGTGAAGCCGTCCCGGCCCGGGGGCGGGAGGGGCTGCGACCGCACCAGCCGTCGGGGGAGGGCACCGCCCAGGGCCCGCCGGCGCTCGGCCAGGTACCGCGCCGCCTTCTCGTCGGGAGCGGGCCGGAAGTACGGGGGCAGATCGGCGTCGAGGGCGTGCTCGGGGATCTCGTCGTGGAGGAAGAGGCGATTCCGGAGGGTGAGCAGCTGGGCCTTGGTCATCTTCTTGATCTGGTGGGTGGCGTTGCGGGCCTCGATCTCGGGCCCCAGGGTCCAGCCCTTGATGGTCTTGGCCAAGATGGCGGTGGGCGCGCCCACGTGTTCGGTGGCCGCCTTGTAGGCGGCGTAGAGCTTGCGGTAGTCGTGCCCTCCGCGGGGAAGCGATTGCAGCTCTTCGTCGGTGAGGTGGGCCACCAGCGCCTGGAGGCGGGGGTCGGGCCCGAAGAAGTGCTCGCGGATGTAGGCCCCGGACTCGGTGGCGTACTTCTGGAACTCGCCGTCGACGGTCGAGTTCATCTTGTTGAGCAGGACCCCCTCGACGTCCTTGGCCAACAGGTCGTCCCAGGTGCGGCCCCAGATGACCTTGATCACGTTCCATCCCGCCCCCCGGAAGAGGGCCTCGAACTCCTGGATGACCTTCCCGTTGCCCCGCACCGGACCGTCCAGGCGCTGGAGGTTGCAGTTCACTACGAACACCAGGTTGTCGAGGTGCTCCCGTCCGGCCATCCCCAGCGCCCCGAGGGTCTCGGGCTCGTCGAATTCGCCGTCCCCCACGAATCCCCACACCCGGCTGCCCGAAGTGTCGACCATGCCGCGGGCGTGGAGGTACCGGCTCACGTGGGCCTGGGCGATGGCGTTGAGGGGTCCGAGCCCCATCGACACCGTCGGGTACTCCCAGAACTCGGGCATCAGGCGCGGATGGGGGTAGGAGGACAGCCCGTCGACGCCCACCTCGAATCGGAAGTTGTCCAACTGCTCCTCGGAGAGCCGTCCCTCCACGAAGGCCCGGGCGTAGATACCGGGCGACGCATGGCCCTGGAAGTACACCTGGTCCCCGGGCGCCCCGTCGTCCTTGCCCCGGAAGAAGTGGTTGAAGCCCACCTCGTAGAGCGACGCCGAGCTGGCATAGGTGGACAGGTGACCGCCGATGGCCTCGGACCGCACATTGGCCCGCACCACCATCACCGCCGCGTTCCACCGGATGTAGGCGCGGATCCGGCGTTCTAGGTACTCGTCGCCGGGGAAATCCGGCTCCTCGTCCGAGGGGATGGTGTTGACGTAGGGGGACGAGACGGTGGCCGGGAAGTCCACCTGCTTCTGGCCGGCCCGCTCCAAGATGCGCATCAGCAGATACCGGGCGCGGGTCCGTCCGTGCACGTCGACCACGTCGTCGAAGGCGTCCAACCATTCGGAGGTCTCGACCGGATCGCCGTCCGGCAGTTGGTGGCTCACTCCGTCGAACAGCACCTTCCCATGCTTCCACCCACCGGGCGACAAGGGAAGTCATAGCCCCGGGTCCAGACGGAGGAACGCCGGGCCGACCCCCATCGGGCATGCTGTCCTCATGACCACGCCGCCTCCCCGACCCGACGAACCGACCATCGTGTACACCGACGGTTCGTGCCGGGGGAACCCCGGTCCCGGAGGGTGGGCCTGGGCGGTGGACGGCGGCCCGTCCGACAGTGGGGGAGAGCCGCACACCACCAATCAGCGGATGGAGGTGACCGCGGTGATCCGAGCCCTCGAGGCCCTGCCGGGTCCGGTGCACGTGGTGAGCGACTCGACCTATGTGGTGAACTGCTTCCGGAACGAGTGGTGGGTGGGGTGGAAGCGACGCGGCTGGCGCACCACCCAGGGGAAACCGGTGGCCAACCGGGACCTGTGGGAGGAGCTGCTGGCCCTGGCCCTCGATCCCTCCCGGCCCGTCACCTTCGCCTGGGTCAAGGGCCACTCGGGGGACCGGATGAACGACCGGGTCGACCAGCTGGCCACCGAGGCCGCCGCCCTCGAGTAGCGCCGGCCCGAACAACGCCGGCCTGGGCCCGGCCAGGCCCGGCCAGGCCCGGTCAGCCCCGACCCGGCCGGGCCGCGGCGTTTTGGCTCCCGCGCCACCCTCCCGTAACCTGCTGGCATGGAGATCCTCGGAAGTTCAGCAATCGTCACCGGCGGCGCCTCGGGCCTCGGCGAGGCCACCGCCCGGAACCTGGCCGCTCGCGGCGTCCGGGTCACAGTCTTCGACCGCAACGAGGACCGGGGCAAGGAGGTGGTGGCCGAGATCGGCGACAACGCCAACTTCGCGGGCGGCGACGTCACCGAGCCCGACGACTGCCAGAGAGCCGTCGACCAGGCCGCCGACGGCGGCAGCCTGCGCCTGGCGGTCAACTGCGCCGGGACCGGATGGGTGGGGCGGGTCATCAACCGGGACGGCTCGCCGCACGACCTGGCCCCCTTCCAGTTCATCCAGAATCTGAACGTGATCGGGACGTTCAACGTGATGACCAAGGCCGCTTCGGTGATCGCCTCCGTCGAGCCTCAGGAGAACGGCGAGCGCGGCGTCATCGTCAACACGGCATCGGTAGCCGCCTTCGACGGACAGATCGGGCAGTTGGCCTACTCGGCCTCCAAGGGGGCCATCGTCGGCATGACCCTCCCGGCCGCCCGGGACCTGGCAGTGGTGGGCATCCGGGTCCTGGCCATCGCCCCGGGACTGTTCGACACCCCTTTGCTGGCCATGCTGCCCGACGAGGCACGGGAGGTCTTGGCCCAGTCGGTGAACTTCCCCAAGCGGCTGGGCAACCCGGCTGAGTTCGCCGAGCTGGTGGCCCACATCGCCGCCAACAGCTATCTGAACGCCGAGGTCATCCGGCTCGACGGCGGCATCCGGATGCCGCCCAAGTAGGCGGGCCCGTTCCCGT
>DATCBL010000190.1:0-6944 GCA_036511875.1 Acidimicrobiales bacterium | reverse complement strand
GCACGGCGGGCCGCCCGGCCAGCGCGGCGGCCACGCCGGCGGCCGCGGCGGGGTTGAGGGGGAGGGAGCAGAGGTTCTCCACCACCACCAGGTCGGCGGGGGCCAGGGCGGTGTCGAGCTGGGTCCGGGACGGCGGGTCGTGCGCCCCGATGGCCAGGCCGGGGAGGAGGTGGTCGACCGGGCCGTCCCCGGCCACGGTGTAGGTGGCGAAGCCCAGCCGGGCCAGGGCCCCCTGCCACTTGGCCGCCTCGACAGCGACGCCGTCGGAGCCTCCGAGGCGGAAGGAGAGGATCGCAGCGGTGGGAATGGCGTCACCGTAGTGGTCGGCGACCCCGGTGGCCGCCGACGGCCCGGGGTGCCCGACCCCCGGACCGGACAGTCCCGGGGCAGTCGGGATAGCGTCGTCCGGTGCCCGATCCCGACCTCCCCGAACCGTCCACCGGCCCGAACGGTGACCTGCTGGCCGAACGGAAGGGGCCGGTCCTGACCCTCACCATCAACCGGCCGGAACGGCGCAACGCCATGACCTGGGACGTCATCCGCGGGTTGCGCGAGCAGGTGGCCCGGGCCAAGGCCGACCCGGCGGTGCGGGTGGTGGTGGTGACCGGACAGGGCGACCAGGCCTTCTGTGCCGGTGCCGACCTGTCCGGCATGGTGCCGCGGCACCCGGGGGGCGACACCGACGAGTACCTCGACCACCACCTGGCCCGTGGCTGGCTGGCCGAGCTCTTCGAGGAGCTCTGGAGCCTGGGCAAGCCCACCGTGGCGCGGGTGCAGGGCTGGGCCATGGCCGGCGGATTCGGGCTGGCCCTGGCCTGCGATCTGGTCATCGCCTCCGACCAGGCCCGCTTCGGGGCCCCCGAGCTCAACGTGGGGCTCTGGCCGTACATGGTCACCGTGCCCATGCTCCGCTCCATGCCCCCGAAGAAGGCCCTCGAGCTCATGCTGACCAGCCGGGTGGTCGGAGCGGCCGAGGCCGAGCGGATCGGCTTCGTGACCCAGGTGGTGGCCGCGGACCGGTTGGACGGCGCCGTGGCCGAGATGGCCGCGGTGCTGGCCTCCAAGCCTCCCGGTGTGATGAGGATGGGACGAGAATCGTTCTACGCTGTACTCGACTCGGCGGCGACCGAGGCGCTGCCCTACCTCCACGCCATGCTGACGGTGACCAGCCAGACGGCGGAAGCGGCGGAGGGGATCGCCGCCTTCATCGAGAAGCGGCCACCGGCGTGGCAGGTGTCCACCGAGACCGATCCGAACTGATCCCCGAGGAGCCCAGCGCATGGCGAAACGAGCACTCATCACCGGCATCACCGGCCAGGACGGCTCCTATCTGGCCGAGTTCCTGCTCGACCAGGGGTACGAGGTCTGCGGCATGGTCCGGCGGTCGAGCACGCTCAACTTCGAGCGCATCGCCCACATCCAGGACCGCCTGACCCTGGTGGCCGGCGACCTGCTCGACGAGGTCTCGATGATCAACATCCTGCGGGACAACCATCCCACCGAGGTCTACAACCTGGCCGCACAGTCCTTCGTGCAGACGTCGTGGAACCAGCCCGTCCTCACCGGCGAGACCACCGCCCTCGGGGTGACCCGCGTCCTCGACGCCATCCGCATCGTCGATCCGGAGATCCGCTTCTACCAGGCCAGCTCGTCGGAGATGTTCGGCAAGGTCCTGGAGGTGCCGCAGAAGGAGTCCACCCCCTTCTACCCGCGCAGCCCCTACGGCGTGGCCAAGGTCTACGGCCACTGGATCACCGTCAACTACCGCGAGAGCTACGACCTCCATGCCTCGTCGGGCATCCTGTTCAACCACGAGTCCCCCCGCCGGGGCCTCGAGTTCGTGACCCGCAAGGTGACCCACGGCGTGGCCCGGATCAAGGCCGGCATCGACGAGAAGCTGGCCCTGGGCAACCTCGACGCCCAGCGGGACTGGGGCTTCGCCGCCGACTACGTGCGGGCCATGTGGCTCATGCTCCAACAGGACCGGCCCGACGACTACGTGGTCGCCACCGGCGAGACCCACTCGGTCAAGGAGCTGGTCGAGCTGGCCTTCGCCGCCGTCGGCCTCGACTGGGAGCAGCACGTGTTCATCGACGAGCGCTTCCTGCGTCCGGCCGAGGTGGACCTGCTGGTCGGGAACCCGGCCAAGGCGGAGGCCACGCTGGGCTGGTCCCGCCAGGTCGACTTCCCGGAGCTGGTCCAGATGATGGTGGAGGCCGACCTGGCGCTGGTGAAGAGCCAGCGGATCTAGGCGTCCATGCTCGACCCGGCCGCCATCCATGCCGACCCGCTGGGTCTGCTGGTGGCCTTCGGGGCGGGCATGCTGTCCTTCCTCTCGCCGTGCGTGCTGCCCCTGGTGCCGGCCTACCTGTCCATGGTCTCGGGGCTCTCGGCCGCCGAGCTGAATGCCCTCCACCCGGTGCGCCCCACCGAGCCCGAGCGCCCGCCCGTCCCGGCGGCCCTGACGGTGGCGGGCGTCGTCCCGGCTCCGGCCGGGGAGGCGCTCCCCTCCGACCGGCCCACGCCCGCGCCCCCCGGGGTCTCGCTCAGGGGGGACGGCCCCACCCCGGCCGACCTGGCCCAGGAGCGCGGTCGGCTGCTCCGCGGGATCCTGGCCTTCATCGCCGGATTCACCGTCATCTTCACCATCCTCGGGGCCTCGGCCTCGGCCGTCGGCCGCCTGTTCCTCACCCATCAGCGGGCCCTCGAGACGGTCTCGGGCATCCTGATCGTGGTCTTCGGGGCGGTCCTGGTGGGCCTGGCCGCCGGGCTGTCGCTGCCCATGGCCCTGTCCGGGGAGCGTCGGTTCGCGGTGCGTCCCTCCGCCCTCGGGTCCTGGGCCCCGCCGATCATGGGCATGGCCTTCGCCTTCGCCTGGACGCCGTGCATCGGGCCGGTGCTGGCCAGCGTGCTGGCCCTGGCCGCCGGAACCGGGGGATCGGAGACCGGGGGGATCGCCCTCCTTTTGGCCTACTCGCTCGGGCTCGGGGTCCCGTTCCTCCTCTCCGGGCTGGCCTTCGGCCGGATGACCGACGTACTGGCCCGGGTGCGCAGCCGGCTCCGGCTGGTCGACCTGGTGGGCGGGGCCATCCTGGTCGTCTTCGGGATCCTCCTTCTGACCGGCAACGTGAGCGTGATCTCCGCCCACATCTCGACCTGGCTCCACGACCTCCACCTCGATCGCCTGTCGGTGAGCTGAGCCGGCCGCCCGGGAGGCCCGGGCCGGCGGCCCGGCGCGCTCCTTCCGGACGGTCCGGCCCCGCTTGGCTCTGGAAGGCCAGCCCCCGTACCATGGTGACCGGCCATGGCCCCCCTCGCCCCTCCCCACCCGGCAGTCTTCCTCCACGACGCCGTCGCGTTGTCGGGCCGGTTCCCCCTGCTCGCCGGCCTCGACCTCGAGGTCGCGGTGGGCGAGACGGTGCTGGTGGAGGGGCCCAACGGGGCCGGGAAGACCAGCCTGCTGCGGGTCTGCGCCGGACTGGTGCCCCTGGCGTCCGGGGAGGCCGCGGTACTCGGCCTCGATCCGATCCGCCACCGGGCCCAGGTGCGCCGCCGGGTCGGGCTGTTGTCCCACGCCTCCCACCTCTACGACGACCTGACCGTGCGCGAGAACGTCAGGTTCGCTGTCCGGGCTGCCGGGGCCGACACCGGGCGCATCGCCGGGGCTTGTGACCGGTGGGGGCTGACCGGCCGCCTGCTCAAGACCAGCGTCGCCAAGCTGTCCGCCGGCCAGCGTCGCCGGACGGCGCTGGCCGTGCTCACCGCCCGGTGGCCCGAGCTGTGGCTGCTCGACGAGCCGCACGCCGGGCTGGACGCCTCGGCCCGGGAGACCCTCGGCCAGCTGATCGGCGAGGCCGGAGCGGCCGGGGTCACCGTGGTGATCGCCTCCCACGAGACCGGGTTTGCCGAGTCCCTGGCCGGCCGGGCCGTCACCGTGACCGGCGGGCGGGTGACCGGTCACCGGGCCATCGATGCCCGGCGGGAGCCGTCGGGCCCGGTCGGTGCGGAGGGGGCGTCGGGTCGGCCCGGGAGGGCGGAGGTCCCGCCCGGCACCCCGGTCGGGCCGGCCCGGGTGCCGACGGCCGGACGGCCCGCCGGGGAGGTAGCCCATGTGGCGTGACTCGCTCCTGGTGGCCGGCAAGGACCTCCGGATCGAGGCCCGGTCACGGGTCGGGCTGTCCCAGGTGGCCCCGTTCGGGATCGTGGCCCTGGTGCTGTTCGCCTTCGCCCTCGGTCCCGACCGCTCGCTGATGGCCAAGGGCGCCCCCGGGCTGTTCTGGGTGGCGGTGCTGTTCTGCACGGTGCTGGCCGTCCAGCGCAGCGTGTCGGTCGAGTCGGGGGACGGGGCCCGGGACGGCCTCCGCCTGTCCGGGCTCGACCCGGCCGGCCTGTTCTTGGGGAAGGCGGCGGCGGTGGCCGCCCAACTGGTGGTGCTCGAGGCGGTGCTGGGGGTCGGCGTGGTCCTCCTCTACGGGGCGAGGATCGAGGTGCCCTGGCTGGTGGTCGTCTCCTGCCTCCTGGGCACGGTGGGCCTGGCCGCCACCGGCACGCTGTACGGCGCGCTGTCGGCCGGGCTCCGGGTCCGGGAGACCCTGCTCCCCTTCCTCTTCCTGCCCATCGCCGCCCCGGTGCTGTTGGCCGGGACCCGGATGTGGCAGGCCGCCCTGGCCGGGGGAGCGGCCTCGGACGGGACGCCCTGGCTCCGCCTGCTGGTGGTCTTCGACGCCGTCTACGTGGCGCTCGGCATCGTGGTCTTCGGCCCCATCCAAGAGTCGGCGTGAGTCCGAATCCCGGGGTGCCCACCCCACCGTTCCAGTCCCGGCGGACCCGTTGGCTCACCCGGTCCATCGGGATCACCGCCGCCGTGGCCACCGCGTTCACGGTGTGGCTCGGGCTGTGGGTGACCCCGCCCGACCAGACCCAGGGCAACCTGGTCCGGTTGGTCTACATCCACCCCGGCGTGGCCTGGGTGGCCCTCTATCTGGCCTTCGGCCTGGCCGCGGTGGCCAGCCTCCTCTACCTGTGGCCCCGGACCCGGTCCCTGGTGTGGGACCGCCTGGCCGCGGCCGCCGTCGAGGTGGGGGTGGTGTTCAACGTCTGCACCCTCATCTCGGGGTCGATCTGGGGGAAGCCCACCTGGGGGGTGTGGTGGGCCTGGGACGCCCGGCTGACCAGCACCGCCGTGCTGCTGGTGCTGTTCCTCGGCTACCTGGCCCTGCGTCGGGTGCCGGCCGAGCCCGAGGTGCGGGCCAAGCGCAGCGCCTTCGTGGCGCTGTTCGCCGCGGTGGACATCCCCATCGTCCACTTCTCGGTGCTGTGGTGGAGGACCCTGCACCAGGGGGCCACCGTGCTCAACGCCAATCTCTCCCCGACCATCCACGGCTCGATGGCCTGGACGCTGCTGCTGGGCTTCGTGGCCCTGACCCTGGTCTTCGTGTGGATGCTGCTGGTCCGCTACCGGATCGGCGTCCTGGAGGACTGGTTGGGCACCGGCGAGCTGGACGTGGCCCTCCGCGAGCGCCAGGCCGAGGGGGGCGCCGCCGGCGAGGAGGAGGCCGCCTGATGGGCTACGTCGTCGCCGGCTACGTCATCGTCCTCACCATCCTCTTCCTCTACGGCCTCCAGCTGGTCTGGCGCCGACGCCGGCTGAACCGGGCGGTGGCCCGGGTGGTCGAGGCCACCCCGGCCGCACCGCGGCCGGGTCCTCCCGGGACGGACCGGTGACCACCGCGCCACCGGTGCCGCCCCCCGCCCCGAACGGGGCCGGAGGGGGTTCGGAGGGGTCGGGGGCGGCGCCGTTGGTCCCGGCCCGGCCGCCGACCGGGTCGGCCACCGCCGGGTCCGGGCACCGGGTCCGCTACGCCGTGGTCGGCCTGGTGCTGGTCGGCGCGTTGGGCTTCCTGGTGGCCAAGGGCCTCGGCACCGCGCTCAACTTCTACCTTCCCGCCGACCAGGCCGTGGCCCAGCGGGCCAGCCTCGGCACCCGGACCTTCAACCTGGAGGGCGTGGTCGAGCGGGGCTCGATCCACCCCACCCCGAACGGGGTGGAATTCGTGGTCAGCTCGGGGGCGACCCGGGTCCGGGTGCAGAACACCGGCAGCCCGCCCGACCTCTTCCAGCCCGAGATCCCGGTCATCGCCGTCGGCCACTTCGAGGGCTCGACCTTCGTGTCCGACCAGATCCTGGTCAAGCACTCGTCGGACTACATCGCCCAGCACCCGGGCCGGGTCACCGCCCCCAACGGGACCAAGCGATGACCGCCGGGGGCGGCCGGCGCCACACCCCCGCGGGCCGGCATCGGTGAACGGGTTCGTCGGCCACGTCGGCGTCCTCCTCGGATTCGGCGGCGCCGTGGTGGGCATCGTGGTGCTCGGGGTGGGCCTGGCCCGGGGCCGGGCCCCGACCATGCGCGGCGGGCAGGTCTACGCCCCCTTGGTCCTGCTGGGCGGCGTCATCGCCGTGGTGACCATGGAGCACGCCCTCCTCACCCACGACTTCTCGCTCACCTACGTGGCCGCCAACAACAGCCGCTCGACGCCGTGGCTGTACTCCATCACCGGGCTGTGGTCGGCCCTGGCCGGCTCCATCCTGCTCTGGGGGGTGGTGCTGGGCGGCTACGCCACCGCCATGGTCTGGAGGTTCCGACGGCGCTCGGGCGACCCCCTGGTGGCCTGGGCCACCCTGGTGGTCTACGTGGTGGCCGCCTTCTTCTTCGGGCTCATGCTGGGGCCGGCCGACCCGTTCAAGCACGTGGCCGGGGCCGTCCCGACCAACGGCCCCGGGCCCAACTCCCTGCTGCAGAACAACCCGCTGGTCCTGATCCACCCGCCCATGCTCTACCTGGGCCTGGTCGGGTTCACCCTCCCGTTCGCTTTCGCCATCGCATCGCTGATCACCGGTCGCCTGGACGAGGACTGGCAGGGGGAGACCCGGCGGTGGACCCT
>DATCBL010000189.1:0-3611 GCA_036511875.1 Acidimicrobiales bacterium | reverse complement strand
GGCCAGGGCGATCACGTCGTCCCCGATGGACAGGGCCTCCGAGATGGCATACGAGGTCAGGCGGTTCACCCCGTTCACCGGCACAATGACCAGGACCCGTCCGGTGCGGGGGACCGGGGGGATGGATCCGATGCCGAGGACCCCGCTCAGCCCGGCGTAGTAGGCCCGGATGCGGTGGAAGAGCAGGATGAGCAGCGGCACCACCACGACCACCACCCAGGCCCCTTCGGTGAACTTGGAGATCAGGAAGACCAGGGTGGCCAGCGCGGTGACCACGGCCCCGATCCCGTTGAGCGCGGCCTTCCGGCGCCAGCGGGGCGGGCGGGCCGCCCTCCAGTGCACCACCATCCCGGTCTGGGCCAGGGTGAAGCCGATGAACACGCCGATGGCGAACAGGGGGATCAGCGTGTTGGTGTTCCCCCGCACCACCACCAGCAGCGCGGCGGCGGCGAGGGCCAGGGCCCAGATGCCCTTGGAGAAGACCAGGCGGTCGCCGCGCAGGGCGAAGGCATGGGGCACGTACTGGTCGCGGGCCAGCAGGCTGGCCAGCACGGGCAGGCCCCCGAACGAGGTGTTGGCGGCCAGCCCCAGCACCACGGTGATGGACAGCGAGACGACGTAGTACGCCCAGCCCCGCCCCACCGAATAGGCCATCACCTGGCTCAGCACCGTCTGTCCCGAGCGCGGTCCGACGTGGAACTTCCGCACCAGGACGGCCAGGCCCAGCAGCATGACCCCGAGCAGGACTCCCAACAGGAGCTCGGTCTGCCTGGCCCGGGCCTGGCGGGGCGGGCGGAACAGGGGCACCCCGTTGGCGATGGCCTCCACCCCGGTGAGGGCGCTGCACCCGGCCGAGAACGCCTTCAGCACCAACAGCACCCCCACCGGGGCCAGGTTGACGGTCGGGAGCAGGGAGTGCCCGGGCTGGGCCAGGTCGGGGTCGAGCGGGTGGATCATCCCGATGGCGATGACGGCCAGGAGGCCGACGATGAACACCACGGTGGGCAGCAGGAAGGCCCGGGCCGTCTCGCCCAGCCCGCGCAGATTGAGCACGGTCAGCACGGCCAACTCGGCCAGGCACAGCGGCACCGTCAGGTGGGCCAGGGCGGGGAACGCCGAGGTCAGCGAGGCGACACCGGCAGCGATGGAGACGGCGACGGTCAGGGTGTAGTCGACCACCAGCGAGGCCGCCGCCACCTGGGACGCCCCCTTCCCGAGATTGGCTCGGGACACCGCGTAGGCCCCACCCCCGTGGGGGTAGCCGTCGATGACCTGCCGGTAGGAGATGACCAGCAGGGCCAGCAGGGCCACGATGGCGATGGTGATGGGCAGCACCAGGTGCAGCGCGGCCACGCCGGCGGTGCCGACGACCAGCACGATGGCCTCGGGGCCGTAGGCCACCGAGGTCAGGGCATCGAGGGAGAGGGCGGGAAGGCCCTCCAGGGGCGTGATCTCCCCGTGACGGGCCTCGCTCGACTTGAGGGGCCGACCGATCAGGACCCGCCACGTCGTCCCCAGGGGGCCGGCTCGGCGGGCCGGGGCCGAGTCGTCCGCCGCGTCGGTTGCCGGGCTCACCGGTTCCGCCACCGCGTGACACCCCGTCCGGCCTGATGGCGACGTGACGGGGCGAGGGGCATTCCGGGGATCGAGTTAAGCACGTTCTCCATCCGGCGCCGACAGCACTCGGCTCGCGCGGTTGCGAGGAGCATCCCGATGGGCCGCGCCAGGGCTCACCCCGGGGGTTGACTCTCGCTCCGATGGGTATATCCCTGGAACTGCGGCTCTGTTGCGCACGAGAGGGGTCCGAAAGCGTCCAATGACCCAGGAGGAACGCCATGCCCTTTGTCACCGTGGGTGAGGAGAACTCAGCCAGCATCGATCTCTACTATGAGGACCACGGCTCCGGTCCGCCGGTGGTGCTCATTCATGGATTCCCCCTGAGCGGGGCCTCGTGGGAGAAGCAGCTTCCCGTCCTGCTCGACGCCGGCCACCGGGTCATCACCTACGACCGGCGTGGCTTCGGGAGGTCCAGCCAGCCGACCGTCGGCTACGACTACGACACCTTTGCCCGGGACCTCGACACCCTGATGCAAGACCTCGACCTTCAGGACGCCACCCTGGTCGGCTTCTCCATGGGTACCGGCGAAGTGACCCGATACCTGAGCACCTACGGATCGGGCCGGGTCCGGAGTGCGGCCCTCTTGGGGCCCATCCCCCCCTTCCTCCTCCTGACCGACGACAACCCCGAAGGGGTGGACCCGAAGGTCTTCGACGGCATCATGGCCGCTATCGTGGCCGACCGTCCCGCCTACCTGAAGGACTTCCTGGACAACTTCTACAACGTGGACACCTTCCGGGGAACGCGGATCAGCGATCAGGCCTGGCAGATGAGTTGGAACGTGGCGGCGACCGCCTCCCCGGTGGGCACCCTGGCCTGTGTCACCAGCTGGCTGACCGACTTTCGTGAGGACCTGCCCAGGATCGACGTCCCCGTCCTGGTCGTCCAGGGCACCGAGGACCGGATCCTGCCGATCGACGCGACCGGCCGCCGCCTGTCCCCGCTGATCAGGCAGATCACCTACCTGGAGATCCCCGGTGGACCCCACAACATCGCCTGGACCCATCCCAACGAGGTGAACGACGCCCTCCTGGAGTTCCTCGGCTAGGCACCCTGGCCGGCCGGGTCAGGTGAGGCGTCGGGCCGAGGCGGCCGACGCCCGACGTGTGCTCCCCCGTCGGGCCCGGCACTACCATCGGCCGATCAGCCAGTCGCACATCTGACGTGGGCAGCCGCCCCGGGGAGGTCGTCGTGAACTATCCGCTGGACGCCGGTGGCGTCGGGGACTACCCGGTGAAGGTGGGGAGCATGCTGCTCACCCTGGTCGAACCCAACCCGGGCTTCGAGCGGGCCTACAACCGCTGGTACGAGCGGGACCACTACTACGCCGGGTGCCTGGTCGGACCCTGGCTCTTCGCCGGGAGCCGCTGGGTGGCCCCCCGCCGGCTGAAGGACCGGCGCTGGCCGGCCGACAGCGTCATCGCCGATCCGGTCGATGCCGGCAGCTATGTGGCCATCTACTGGGTGGAGCAGGGCCATCACGACGACCACTTCGAGGCATGGGCCGTCCCCCAGGTCCGAGAGCTCTACGCCGGGGGACGGGGGTTTCCGGAACGGACCCACGTGCACACCGCCCTGTTCAACCACCTCGACTCGGCCTACCGCGACGACGACCCGGTGCCGGTGGAGCTGGCCCTCGACCACCACTACGACGGTCTGTTCATCCTGTGGTGGGACGCCCGATCGGGGACGGCGCACCAGCTCCACCGGCACCTGGTGGCCGACCATCTCAGCCCGCTCCTCGACGGCTCGGACATCGAGATCGCCTCGGCCTGGGTGCCGTCGGTGCCCGACGAGGGCCCCCGGGACGTCCCCATGGACCTGGGGTCCCCGGCGGGCGGCACCGACCGGCTGGTGCAACTCCTGTTCGTGGGGGGCGACACCGAGGCCACGGTCGACCGGGTCCGGACCTACACCGAGGGGGTGGTGGCGGCCGGCCTGGCCGACCTGCTCCTCGCCGCCCCCTTCTTCCGCACCGTCATCGGCACCGACA
>DATCBL010000188.1:0-6501 GCA_036511875.1 Acidimicrobiales bacterium | reverse complement strand
AACGGCCGCATCGAGGATCTCCGGGCCGCCGCCGACGTGCTGCGGGACCGGAGGGTCCGCCCGGGGCTGCGGGCCATGGTGGTGCCCGGCTCCCACCGGGTCAAGGCCCAGGCCGAGTCGGAGGGGCTCGACGCGGTGTTCCGGGCGGCCGGCTTCGACTGGCGGGAGCCGGGGTGTTCCATGTGCCTGGCCATGAACCCGGACAAGCTGGCCCCCGGCGAGCGGGCCGCCTCCACCTCCAACCGGAACTTCGAGGGCCGCCAGGGACGGGGCGGCCGCACCCACCTGGTCTCCCCGGCGGTGGCCGCGGCCACCGCGGTGGCCGGCCACTTCGCCACCCCGGCGGATCTCGACTGATGCGGGCCATGCAGATCGTGAGCGGGCGGGCGGTACCGCTCGACCGCTCCGACGTGGACACCGACCAGATCATCCCCTCGGACTGGCTGAAGCGGGTCGAGCGCACCGGGTTCGGGGCCGGCCTGTTCTCCGAGTGGCGCGACGACCGCGACTTCGTGCTCAACCAAGAGGAGTACGCCGGGGCCAACATCTTGGTGGCCGGGCCCAACTTCGGCACCGGCTCGTCCCGGGAGCACGCGGTGTGGGCTCTGCAGGACTACGGGTTCGAGGCGGTGGTCTCGCCCCGCTTCGGCGACATCTTCCGCAACAACTGCACCAAGGCCGGCCTGGTCCCGGTGGAGGTCGACCCGATGACCGGCCGGCTCCTGCTCGACGCGGTCGTGGCCGAGCCGGCCATGCAGATCACCATCGACATCGAACGGGGCACGCTGGAGGCGCTGTCGGCGGGCATCGAGGTCGGGTTCCCGATGGACGAGTTCACCCGGGCCCGCCTGCTCAACGGGTGGGACGACATCGGCCTGACCCTGCGCTACGAAGACGAGATCGAGGCCTACGAGGCCGCTCGTGCCGCCTGGATGCCGACCACCCGCTGAGCGGGGCGTCGACGATGCGTGGGCTCGATCCCCGGAGGGAGAGCCCGCCGGGTCCCCGGCGCCGACCACCACGAGGGGCAGGGGGGCAGCCAGCGTCGGGGGACCCGGTGGATGAGGAGTTGCGATCCGAGTTATGTCCTTCGCAACTGCGAACTTGGTGATCCCCCTGTGCCGGAGGAGGTGGCCGTTTGAGTCGGTCGACGTCCCACCGAGACAAACGGTACACGAAAGGGAGCGCGGACACGCGAACCGCCCGGCTCCGAGGATGGAGCATCACGCTGGGTAACCGTGGTTCGCTGACGCTGTGCCGGTGCTTCAGGCCAGTGCACGTGTGGATCTCCCCGAGTGGTCAGCCGCTCTGCCACAACACCACCCTCCGACCAGGCGGCTTTCCTGTCCTGCTGCCGTCATGGTATGCCCGGGCGCAAGGCGGGTCAATGATTCCGCGCTCCAAATCGGAGCGGTCCAGGAGCGCCGCCGACCAATGCCACGCAGGGTGACGGGAGGGCCGATTTGTCATCTGGCCGTCAGTATTCCGGGTCAGGCTGTGGGCCTATGTCGGAACCGTGGACAGCGTCTTCCGGGAAGGCCGGCGGGATGCGCCGCGCCGGGGGGATGCTCGGCGCCGTTCCCGCGCCCATGAGCCCGGGCCGTCGATGAGGGTGTTGGTGGCCGAGGATGACCCGGGGCTGCGCTCGGTCCTCGAGCGGGGTCTGCGCGAGCAGGGCTATGTGGTCGACGCCGTGGCCGACGGTACCGACGCCCTGGCCTACCTCCGTTCCTACCAGTACGAGGTGGCCGTCCTCGACTGGCGCATGCCCAAGAAGACCGGCATCGAGGTGCTGACCGAGATGCGCCGTCGGGGCGACCGCACCGCGGTGCTCATGCTCACGGCCCGGGACACCACCGAGGACCGGGTCGAGGGGCTCAACCTGGGGGCCGACGACTACCTGGTCAAGCCGTTCTCCTTCGCCGAGCTGGTGGCCCGGATCACCGCCCTGCAGCGCCGGCCCGCCCTCACCGTCGACCCGGTGCTGACCTGCGGCGACCTGGTCTTCGACCCGACCTCCCGGGTGGTGACCCGCGACGGGAGGGCCGTCACCCTGACCGCCATCGAGACCGGCCTGATCGAGCTGCTCATGCGGAGGTCGCCGGCGGTGGTCAGCCGCAGGACCATGGCCGTCCAGGTCTGGGACGACGAGGCCGACGCGGTGGGGTCCAACACCATCGACGTCCACGTGGGCCGGCTCCGGGGCAAGCTCGGGGGCGCCACGGCCCGGATCGAGACGGTGCGGGGCACCGGCTACCGGATGGTGGCGGAGTGAGCCGGACCGGCGGCTGGTGGAACCGGCTGCGGGGCGGCGGACCGGGCCACCAGAGCGACACCCAGTGGGCCCACGCCGCCAAGGTGGCCCTCGGGGCCACCGCCGTGGTCGGGGTCATCGCCGTCCTGTTGGCCCTGGCCGCCAACCTGTTGATCGTCCGGCACCTCGACCAGAACGTCGACGGGCGGCTGGACCGGCAACTGGCCAGCGCCTCCCGCTCCTCGGTCAACCCGCTGGGCACCATCGCCGGCTCCCAGCCCGGCGAGCTCGACGACGCCCCCACCTTCGTGTGGCTGGTGCGGCCCAACGGATCGTCCACCGCCCTAATCGCCGGGGCGCCCAAGCTGCCGGCCCACCACTGGTCCTCGGGCGGGGTGACCCTGCCCACCGCGGGCAGCCCGTTCCGGTTCGACACCACCGGCGTCGACGGCGGGTGGCTGGTGGCCGGCGAGAGCGTCTCCAAGATCGGCCAGGACCGGGACCAGCTCCTGATCGCCGAGGGGGTCCTCGGCGCCCTGCTGCTGGCGGTGACCTTCGTGGGCTCCTTCGTGGTCGGGCTGCGGGCCTCGGCCCCCATCGAGCAGATCCGCCGCCGGCAGGCCGAGTTCACCGCCGACGCCTCCCACGAGCTGCGCACCCCCCTGAGCGTGATCGAGGCCGAGGTGGACCTGGCCCTCAGCCGCCAGCGCAGCGCCGCCGGGTACCAGGACACCCTGCGCCGGGTGGCCTCGGAGAGCGGGAGGCTGCGGTCGATCGTGGAGGACCTGCTGTGGCTGGCCCGGGCCGACGGCAGCCCTCCCGAGGGGTACACCGACCAGGTGGCCGACGTGGCCGAGGTCGGGGCGACCTGCCTGTCGCGGTTCCGGGCCGTGGCCGACTCCGCCTCGGTGACCCTGACCAACCGGATCGACCCGGACAGACCCCACTCCATCCACGCCGACGCCGACGCCATCGACCGGCTGATCACCGTGCTCCTCGACAACGCCTGCCGGTACGCGTCGGCCGAAGGGGGCGGGGGGGCCGTGGAGCTCGGGGTGGAGGCGGGCGCCGGACGGGTGGTGCTGACGGTCGACGACTCGGGCCCGGGAATCCCCGACGACCACCGCCACCTGGTCTTCGACCGGTTCCACCGGGCCGACGACACCCCGGGCGGGACCGGGTTGGGCCTGGCCATCGCCGACGCCGTGGTCAGGAACAGCGGGGGCACCTGGTCGGTGGGCACCTCGCCGCTCGGGGGGGCCCGGATGGAGGTGTCCTGGCGCCAGGCCCCGGTAACGGCGACCCTCGGCCCGCCCCAGCCCGTGGCGTAGCCGAGGTCGGGCACAATCGCCTGTGACCTGGGACTATTCTTCGGAGAATCTTACCTTGACGTCATGGAATCGTCAGAATGCCCCCGTATCCTGTCCCCATGAGCAGTCAGCGGGCCCCCCTGGGCCGGACCGGCCCTGACCACCACGTCCGCCGTCGGCGCGACGCCGCCGTCCAGCGCACCCGGTCCATCACCCGGACCATCGCCGTGGCCTCCGTGAGCGCGGTCGCCGTCTTCGCCGTCTACGTCAGCCGGGCCCTCCCCGGTCACGCCGCCACCACGACGGGCACGACGGCCGGGAGCACCAACGGTGTGACCGCCGGGGGTGGATCGTCGGCCGGCGGGTCGCCGTCCAACCTGGCCACGCCCAGCTCGCCCCCGGTCCAACAGCAGCAGCAGCAGCAGCAGCAGGCGCCGGTCGTCAGCGGATCGAGTTGACCGTGGGCACCGCCGTGGCCCGTGGGCCCGGCACGCTGGCCGTCTACCGCACGACCCGGTGGTCGACCACGGTGGAGCTGGTGGTGACCGACCCCCGGGCCGTGGCCGCGGCCACCGGCATCCTCAACCGCCAGCTGGACCGGGTCGACCAGGTGGCCAGCCGCTTCCGCCCGGACTCGGAGATCAACACCCTGCACTCGGCGGCGGCCCACCCGTCGGGCTGGGCCCATCCGGTCTCCGACGACCTGTTCGAAGCGGTGTCCCTGGCCGTGCGGGCCGCGGCGCTGAGCGACGGAGCCGTCGACCCCACCGTGGGCTCGGCCCTCTGCGCCCTCGGCTACGACCGCGACTTCTCCGCCCTGGCCGGAGGGGTGCCTGGTCGGCTCCCGGCGCCGCGGCCGGTGCCGGGCTGGCAGACGGTGGTGGTCGACTCCGAGCGTCGGGCCATCGGAGTGCTGCCCGGCACGGTGCTCGACCTCGGGGCCACGGCCAAGGCCTGGGCCGCCGACCGGGCCAGCGCGGCCATCGCCGACCAGCTGGGGTGCGGCACCCTGGTCTCGCTGGGCGGGGACATCGCGGTGCGCAACGCCCCCGACGGGGGCTTCACCATCGGCATCGCCGATGTCTGCGGTGACCGGACCACGACGGTGCAGGTGAGCATCGAGGCCGGGGGGCTGGCCACCTCGGGCATCGGCCGGCGGCACTGGTTGCTCGGAGGCCACCCGGTCCACCATCTGGTCGACCCCGACACCGGGCTGCCCGTCGACCCCTACTGGAGAACGGTGTCGGTGGCCGCCGGGTCCTGTGTGGATGCCAACACCGCCTCCACCGCGGCCATGGTCAAAGGGGTCGGGGCGGTCACGTGGCTCGAGCAGGTCGGCCTGCCGGCCCGCCTGGTGCGCACCGACGGCCTCACCGTCACCGCGGCCGGTTGGCCGTCGGACCACGGGGGTGGGCCCGGGCCCGATCCGGCCCGGCGATGACCTCGACCGCGATGCTGCTGGGCACGGCGTCCAGCGGCAAGGCCCTCTGGTACCTGACCCGCTCGACCGGCCTGGTGGCCCTGCTCCTCCTGACCGCCACCGTGGTGCTGGGCGTGGTGGCCTCGGTCGGCTGGACCACCGAGCGCTGGCCCCGGTTCCTGTCCCAGGACGTCCACCGGAACCTCTCCCTGTTCTGCGTGGGCTTCGTGGCCATCCACGTGATCACCACGGTCAGCGACGGCTACGTCCCCATCGGGTTCGCCGACGCCTTCATCCCCTTCCGGACCCCCTACCGCCCGCTGTACGTGGGGCTCGGGGCGCTCACCTTCGACCTGCTGCTGGCCGTGCTGGTCACCAGCGCCCTCCGCCACCGGATCGGGTTCGCCTCCTGGCGGTTCGTCCACTGGCTGGCCTACCTGTGCTGGCCCATGGCCCTCTTCCACTCGCTGGGCAGCGGCACCGACTCCTCGCTGCCCGTGGTCCTTGCCCTGGACGCGGCGTGCTCGGCCGCGGTCCTCTCCGTAGTGGTGTGGCGCCTGGCCACCGGTCGGACCTTCACCGCCGGCCAGCGGGCCGCCGCCGGGGTGGGCACCGTGGCGGTGGCCCTGGGCCTGATGGTCTTCGCCGCCCTCGGACCGCTCCGGCCCGGGTGGTCCCACCGGGCCGGCACCTCGACCGCCCTGCTGGCCCAGCTGGCCAAAAAGAACGCCGGCACCGCCTCGGCGGCCGGAGCTCCGACGGCACCCACCACGGCCACGACCGCGGCCACGACGGCCGGATCGGGGACCGGGAGCGCTCCGACCCCTCCCTTCACCGTCGGCCTGACCGGCTCCCAGTCCACCTCCCAACCCAACGGCCAGGGCCAGGTGCAGGTGGTCCTCGCCATGCACCTCCAGAACGCCGCGTCCACCCCGCTGACGGTGACCCTGGTCGGCAGCGCGGCCCCGGGGGGCGGCGTGGCCATGTCCTCGGGCTCGGTGACCCTCGGCTCCACCCGCGGCGTGGTCACCTCGCTGAGCGGGGGGACGGTGACCGCCGACCTCTCCTCCCCCACCCCGATGACCCTCACGCTGGCCTTGCAGGTGGACCAGAACACCGGGGCCCTGTCGGGCACGGCCACCGCCACGGCCCGCCACGGCGACGGCGGGTCGCACTGATGGCCCCGGAGCTGACCCGCTCGTCGGGACGACGCGCCCGGCCGAGCCCACCCGACGTCCCGCCGCCCGACGGCCCCGATCGGCTGCTGGCCGGCGTGGGGGCCGACGGGCGGGCAGTCACTCTGCGGGACCACGTGACCCAGTGGGGAGCGCTCCCGGCCTGGCCCGGATCGTCCTTCCTCGACGAGCTGGAGCGCAGCGGCCTACGGGGCCAGGGCGGCGCCTGGTTCCCGCTGGCCGCCAAGTGGCGCTCCCTGCGACCGACCCGGTTGAAGGGCCCGGTGGTCGTGGCCAACGGTGCCGAGGGCGAGCCGGCCAGCGGCAAGGACCGGCTGCTGG
>DATCBL010000187.1:0-2787 GCA_036511875.1 Acidimicrobiales bacterium | reverse complement strand
CGCCCCCTACGTTCCTCGGGTCGGCCGAGCGAGGGGGGGTCCGTGCATCGACGGGAGGACTCGGTGGCCGGGGGCGGACCCGGGCAGAGGCGACCCGTGCCCCCGGTGACGGTCAACGGGCCGGAGGCCGCGCGCACCCTTCGAGAGCTGGTGGCCGAGGAGTCGGCCGACTCCGAACGACTGCGCACCCTGAACCAGCGCACCGTCGATGCTCTGTGGGGCAGCGGTCTCATGCAGTGGGGCAACCCGGTCGACGCCGGGGGATGCGAGCCGACGTTCGAGGAGATGATCGAGACCTGGATCGAGCTGGCCTGGCAGGACGGCTCGCTCGGGTGGATCGGCATCGCCAACCTGCCCTCGACCGCGGCCTGCGCCGCCTACCTCCCCGACCCCGGGTTCGAGGAGGTCTTCACCCGACACGGCAACCGGGTCACCGCCGGCGGTCAGTTCTTCCCCAACGGCGCGGGGGAGACCGTGGAGGGCGGCTACCGGATCACCGGCGCCTGGAACTTCGGATCCGGCACCGGGCACGCCCAGTACGTGGCGGCGGGATTCATCCCGATGGTCGGCGGGGAGATGGTGGTGGGGGCCGACGGCATCCCTCCCCTCCTGGTGGCCGTGATCCCCCACCACGAGGTCGTCTTCACCGATGGATGGCACGTGCAGGGCCTGAAGGGCACCGGTTCGTACGACTACCACGTGGACGACCTCTTCGTCCCCGGCTACCGCACCTTCGAGCTGTTCTGCCGCACGCCCCGACGCGGGGGGTCTCCGGCCTTCCGGATGGGGCTGATGCCCATCACCGCCGCCGGTCACGCCTCGTGGGCCCTCGGGGTGTCCAAGTCCATGATCGACGACGTCACCGAGCTGGCCGCCACCAAGGTGCGGATGGGTGACGAGGCGTCCATCGCCCACAAGGCATCGTTCCAGCGCAACCTCTCCCACCACCGGGCCATGTGGAAGGCCGCCCGACTACTGGTGGGCACGACCTTCGCCGAGGCCGAACAGGCCGTGAAGAACGGGCACGACCTGACCCCGACCCACCGGGCCGAGATGCGGGTGGCCGCCACCTACGCCACCGAGGCCAGTCGCGAGATCGTCCAGTGGGCCCACCTGGCCGCCGGGACCACCGCCATCCGGGAGGGGAGCCGGCTGGAGCGGGCCTTCCGGGACATGTACACGGGCACCCAGCACGTGTTCATCGGCGAGAAGACCTACACCGACGCCGCCCGCATCCACCTCGGGATCATCGAGGATCAGCTGGGCCTGTGACCCCGCGGCCTGCGCCCGGCCGCTCGGTTGGCGAGGTTCCCGCCGGCCCCCACCGGGGTCAGAGCTGGAGGGACTTGACCTCGAGGTACTCCTCCAGGCCGAAGGCGCCGAGCTCCCGACCATTGCCGGACTGCTTGTACCCGCCGAACGGGGCCATGGGGTTGAACCCGCCCCCGTTGACCTCCACCTGTCCGGTCCGAAGGCGCCGGGCCACCGACTGGGCCCGCTCCGGATCGCCCGACCACACCCCGCCGGCCAACCCGTAGTCGGTGTCGTTGGCGATCTCCACCGCCTCCTCCTCGTCGTCGTAGGGGATGATGGCCAGGACCGGCCCGAAGATCTCGTCCCGGGCGATGGTCATGTCGCGGGTCACCGACGAGAAGACGGTGGGCCGGATGAAGAAACCCCGGTCCAGTCCGTCGGGTGCCTCGGCGCCTCCGGTAACCAGTCGGGCTCCCTCGCCGATCCCCTTGTCGATGTAGTTCCGCACCCGGTCCCGCTGCACCGCCGACACCAGTGGTCCGAGGCGGGTGTCCTTCTCGAACGGATCGCCGGGGGTGTAGGTCTCGGCGGCGGCCCGGGCCAGCTCCTCCACCTCGGCCAGGCGTTCCCGGGGCACCAGCATCCGGGTCAGGGCGCTGCACGTCTGGCCGGAGTTGGCGTAGCACTTGGCCACCCCGTCGGGGACGGCCCGGGCGAAGTCGGCGTCCTCCAGCAGCACGTTGGCCGACTTGCCGCCGAGCTCCAGGGCGACCCGCTTGACGGTGGCCGCGGCCACCTCGGACACCCGTCGGCCGGCCCGGGTCGACCCGGTGAAGGACACCATGTCCACGCCGGAGTGGGCGGCCAGGGCCTCCCCCACCACCGGCCCGTACCCGGTCACCACGTTGAAGATGCCCGCCTGCGCGCCGAGCTCCTCGAAGATGTCGGCCAAGACAAAAGCGTTGAGCGGGGCCACCTCGCTGGGCTTGAGCACCACCGTGCACCCGGCGGCCAGGGCCGGGGCGACCTTGGCGGCGATCTGGTGCAGGGGGTAGTTCCACGGGGTGATGGCCCCGACCACGCCGACCGGCTCGCGGACCACCAACGACGTGCCGACCTCCTGCTCCCAGGTGAACCCGGCGGCGATCGGGGCCATGGAGCCGAAGGTGGCCATGGGCAGCCCCACCTGCACCAGCTGGGAGAGCACGAAGGGCATGCCCACCTCGTGGGTGATGAGGTCGGCCAGGCTGTCCATCCGGGCCCCCAGGGCCTCACTGACCCGGGTCAGGAGGGCCGTCCGTTCCTCCACCGGGGTCGACGCCCAGGCGGGGAAGGCCTGCCGGGCCGCGGCCACCGCGGCGTCGATGTCCTCGGTGGTGCCCTCGGGCACCGAGCCCAGGACGGCCTCGGTGGTCGAGTCGATCACGTCGGTGACGCCGGTCCCGGTGGAGGGCACCCACGCCCCTCCGATCCAGAGCCGGTCGCGCTGCTCGGTCCTCGTCGCTGCCATCGCACGTCCTCCCTGTCCTGGTG
>DATCBL010000186.1:0-3238 GCA_036511875.1 Acidimicrobiales bacterium | reverse complement strand
GCTCCTGCCCCTGCTGCGCGCCGGTGGCGTCCGCTCGGTGAGTGCCAACGGCGTGCTCGGCGACCCCGCCGGGTCCAGTGCCGACGAAGGGGCGCGCCTGGTGGACCTGGCCGTCGACGAGCTGCTCGGTGAGCTGGCGGCCCGGCGGGCCGACGGCACCCGGGGCCCGGGCCGGACCGACGCTCCCTCGGGAGCCCGGTCGTGAGCCGCGTCGCCGTGGTCACCGGCGCGGCCCGGGGCATCGGGGCCGCCACGGTGCTCGGCCTGGCCGCTGCCGGGTGGGCGGTGGTAGCCGTGGACCGCGACACCGACGATCCGCGGCTCCCCTACCCCATGGGAACCGCCGCCGAGCTCGATGCGGTGGTGGCCTCGGCACTGGCCGTCCCGGGGGCCGGGCCGAGCGCCCACCGGATCGTCGCCCACCCGGCCGACACCACCGATCCCGACGCCCTGGGCGCGGCGGTGGCCGACGCCGAGGAGCGGTTCGGCGGCCTCGACGCCATGGTGGTGGTGGCCGGGGTGATCGCCGGCGGGGTCCCACTGTGGGAGATGCCCGCCGACCAGCTGGGCGCGGTCCTCGGGGTGGACCTCGGGGGCCCGATCACCGCGGCCCGGGTGGGCATCCCGGCCCTGCTCCGTCGGGCGGAGCCTCGCTCGGGTCGGTTCCTGGCCGTGGCCTCGGCGGCGGCCACCCGCGGCCTCCCGATGCTCTCCGCGTACGGCGCGGCCAAGGCCGGGGTGGCCGGCCTGGTCCGAGGCCTGGCCGCCGAGCTGGCCGACACCGGGGTCACCGCCAACGCCATCAGTCCAGGCTCGACGGACACCGCCATGTTGGCCGAGAGCGCCCGTCTGTACGGGCTGGACGACACCCGCTCCTTCGCCGACAACCAACCGGTCAAGCGCCTGTTGACCCCGGGGGAGGTGGCCGCCTCGCTGGTCTGGCTGGCCGGCCCGGAGTCCGGAGCGTTGACCGGGGCGGTCATCCCCGTGGACGGCGGGCTCTCGCTGTGACCGCACCGCGCTGAGCCAGCCGTGACCCACGGGGACGACCGGCCCGACCCCGCGGCCCTGCCCGAAGGGTTCGGCCTTCGTCTCGATCGATCGGTCAGGACCTTCCGCCACGGGACCGTCCTGGTGGGCGGGCACCCCGGGCGGCTGATGGCCCTGAGCCCGGAGGGGGCCGAGGAGCTCGGACGGTGGCTGGAGGGAGGCCCGCCCTCCCCCGCCGCCCGACGGCTGGGTCGACGTCTGGTGGATGCCGGGATGGCCCACCCCGTGGCCCCCGACGCGACCTCTGGCCGCGGCGACGTGACCGTGGTGGTGCCGGTCCGGGACCGGAGCGAGTCCCTGGAGCGCTGCCTCCGGTCGCTGGATGCCGGCGCGGCGGTCATCGTGGTCGACGACGGCTCGGACGACCCCGACGCGGTGGCCCGGGCGTGCCTTGCCTACGGCGCCCGGTTGATCCGGCGCCGCGCCAACGGAGGACCCGGAGCGGCGCGCAACGAGGCGTTGCCGTCCGTGCAGACCGAGTTGGTGGCGTTCGTCGACAGCGACTGCGAAGTGGGCGCGGGGTGGCTGGACTCCTTGACGTGGATGTTCGCCGATCCCGGACTCGGGGCGGTGGCGCCCCGAGTCCGGCCGGGGTCGACCGGGTCGAGGTCCGGTCGTTCCGTGCTGGCCCGGTACTCTGAGGCTCGCTCGGCCCTCGACATGGGTGACGCGGGCAGCGAGGTGGGCCCGGGTCGCCTGGTGTCCTACGTGCCCACCGCGGCGCTGGTGGCCCGGGCCGCCGCCGTGGGAAGCGGCTTCGACGACCGCCTGAGGGTCGGGGAGGACGTGGACCTGGTCTGGCGGATGCTCGACGCCGGGTGGCGGGTTCGCTACGAGCCTGCGGTCACCGTGTTCCACCGGGAGCCGACCTCGTGGGCCGCACTGCTCGGGCGCCGGCTCCGCTACGGCACCTCGGCCGGGCCGCTGGACCGGCGGCACCCCGGGCGGCTGCCCCCCCTCGAGCTCCGCCCCTGGCCGACCGCGGTGGCGGTGGCGGTGGTCACCGGCCACCCGGCGGCGGCGGTGGTCGTCCTGGCCGGCTCGACGGCCGCTTTGGCCCGCCAACTCCGGGGCCGCGGTGTCCCCGTCGGCCGTTCCCTGGCATGGAGCGCCCAGGGGGCGGGTTGGACGTTGGTGGGCATGGGCCACGCCCTGACCACGGTGGTCGGCCCGGTGGTGGCCGGTGCCCTCCGGAGACGGCGGTGGGTCGCCACCGCCGGGCTGCTGATGGCGCTGCCGCCGGTGGTCGACTGGTGGCGACGACGCCCGGCCCTCGATCCCGTCCGTTGGACGGTGGCCTCCCTGGCCGACGACATGGCCTACGGCGCCGGCGTCTGGCTGGGCTGCCTGGGCGAGGGCTCCTTCGGCCCGCTGGTGCCGAAGCTCCGACTCGGCCCGGCCGACGGAACCGATCGCCCCGGGTGACCGGAGCGGTGCCGTCGGCCGCACCCGGTCGGACCTGAACGCCGGGAGCGCCCGATCGGTGTGAGACTGTCGGGAGATCGATCGACCCACCCACCCGCCACCGGGGCGCCGAGCGTCGGGGTGGGCCTGGAGACCTGGCAGGAGGCCCCATGGATGCCGACCGAGCGCGCCGACCCGAGGACGTCGCCACCGCGGTGCGGCCCCCGACCGGCGCGGTGCTCACCGATCTGTTGGAGCCCGTGGCCGTCCCCGATCGGGGGCCGTGTCCCCTTCGCGGACCGGAAGGACCGATCGCCGGGCCGGGCCCCGAGTGGCTTCCCGCCGACCCGACCGGGCCGCCCGGCCGCGGATTCCCCGACCAGCCCGTACCGGGTCGGACGGGTCGGTGGCGCCTGGTGCTGGCCTACGGGCTGATCCTGGTGGTCCTGGCGGTGGCGCTGTCCGTGGCCTTCGGGGCCCGGAGCCGGCTCCACGGCACCGACACCCAGCTGGTGGCCACGCGGTCCCGACTGGCCGGGACGGTGGCGAGGGCCCATCGGGCCGAGGCGGCGCTGGGAGTGGTCAGTGCCCAGTCCGCCGCCGCGGGCCGCACCCTGGCCGTCGAGACGTCCCAGCTGGCCTCGGTGCAGGCCCAACTGGCGACCACCGAGGCCAACGTATCCGCCGACGGGGTGAGCATCACCAACCTCGACACGTGCCTGTCCGGCGTCGAGCAGGCCCTGAACCAGATCTCGATCGGCGACCAAGGCGGCGCGGCGTCGAC
>DATCBL010000185.1:0-2714 GCA_036511875.1 Acidimicrobiales bacterium | reverse complement strand
CGGCCCATGACGGTGGCGTCGACCGCTCCGGCCGGTGGTGGCGTGGGGCGCAGGCGGTGGATGATCAACGCCCAGGTGCCGCCGGGCTACCGCCGTCGCGACCCCGAGCGCCACGTCGGCGAGCTGGCCGCCGGGCTGAGGCTGTCCGGTCCCGGCGTGGGGATGCTCACCGCGGTCGACGTGGCCTCGGTGGTCCGGGTGGTCGATGCCGGGGTCTCGGTGGAGACCACGGTCGGCGTCGCCCACCCGGTGTGGGCCGCAGCGCCGGAAGCGATCGCGGCGGCGCCCCGGGCCGGGACCATCAACGTGGTGGCCTTCGTGCCAGCGGCGCTCTCGGAGGCGGCGCTGCTGAACGCGCTGTGCACCATCACCGAGGCCAAGTCCCAGGCCCTCCTGCTGGCCGGCATCGAAGGGACCGGGACGGCCTCGGACGCGGTGACTGTGGTCTGTCCCCCCCGGGGGGCGGTGGAGGCGTTCGGAGGCCCGCGGTCCCGGTGGGGGGCGCCACTGGCCCGCGCTGTCTGTGCCGCGGTGCGGAGCGGGTGTGCCGGGCCGCCGGCGCCGGGGACGGCCCAGCCATGATCACCCTGGTGCTGGGAGGGTCCCGGTCGGGGAAGTCGGCGGTGGCCGAGCGGCTCGTCGGGCGGCACCCCGACCCGGTGACCTACGTGGCCACCATGGTCCTGGGCGACGACCCCGACATGGCCGCCCGGGTGGCCCTGCACCGCCAGCGCCGGCCCCCGGCCTGGGCGACGATCGAGGCCGGGCCGCAGCTGGCCGACTCGCTGCGGGCCCTCGCCGGCACCGCCCTGGTCGACTCCCTGGGCTCCTGGCTGTCGGCGCAACCGTCCCTGGCCGTCGATGCCGGCGCCCTCTGTTCGGCGCTGGTCGAGCGCCCGGGGGACAGCGTGGTGGTCTCCGACGAGGTGGGACTGGGGGTCCACCCGTCCACGTCCATCGGACGGCAGTTCCGCGACGCCCTCGGCTCCCTGAACCAGGCGGTCTCCTCCGTGGCCGACCGGACGTACCTGGTCGTGGCCGGTCGGGTGCTCCCCCTCGGCGCCGTCCCCGAGCTCTGATGCGCCGAGCGCTGGCCTTCCTCACCCCCATCGGACGGGGAGGCGCCCCGACGGCGCGCACCTTCGACTGGTTCCCCCTGGTCGGAGCGGCCATCGGCCTGGCCGTCGGGGGAGCGTGGTGGCTGGCCGACCGGGCCTGGGCGCCCGTCGTGGCGGCCGGGGTGACCGTGGTGGTCGACGCCGTCCTCACCGGCGGCCTGCACCTGGACGGCCTGGCCGACGCCGCCGACGGCCTCTTGCCCCCCATGGACCGGGCCCGACGGCTCCGGGTCCTCGGTGACCCGGCGGTGGGGGCCTTCGGGGCCGTGGCGCTGGTCACCGTGCTGCTGCTCCGATTCGGGGCGTTCGCCACCACGCCGGCCCGCCCCCTGGTGGTGGCCGGCCTCTGGTGCGGGTCGCGCACGGCCATGGCGGTCATGGCCCGGACCATGCCGTACGCCCGGACCGAGGGTGGCCTGGCCACGGCGTTCGTCACCTCCTCGCCCGGCGAGACCGAGCCGGGGTCGGGGTCGGGGCGCCCGTTCACCCGGGGCGTCGGCCCGGTCCTCACCATGCTCGGCGGGGCGCTCCTGGCCGGCGCGCTGGCCGCGGTCGGCCGCGGCGTCCTCGGCCTGGCCGCGGTGGGGGCCGAAGCGCTGGCCGCCGCCGGGGTGGGGTGGCTGGCCTGGCGCCGGATCGGGGGGTTCACCGGGGACGTACTCGGCGCCGCCGGGGTCATCGGCGAGACCGTCGGCCTGCTGGTGGCGGTGGCGAAGTGACGCCTTCCCACCCCATGGCCCCCTCCCGCCCGAGGGCCCGGTCCCGCCTCCTCGGTGCCGCCGCCGGGATCGTGGCCGACGGCGTCTTGCCCGAGCCACCCTCAGCCGTGCACCCGGTGGCGCTCTTCGGGCGGTCCATGACCGGCGTCGAGCACCACCTCTACCGGGACCGCCGCGCCGCCGGAGTGCTCTTCGCCCTCACCGGGACGGCGCTCGGCGCCGGCGCCGGCCTGGCCGTGCGGTCCACCGCGGTCGCCACCACCCTGGCGGTGGCGGGCCGCTCGCTTCGCGAGACGGCCACCGGCATCGGGAGGGCACTGGACGCCGACGACCTCGATCGGGCGCGGGCCCTCCTGCCCTCGCTGGTCGGGCGGGACCCCACTGGTCTCGACGAGAAGGAGCTGGCCCGGGCGGTGGTGGAGTCGGTGGCGGAGAACACCGTCGATGCCGTGGTGGCCCCGGCCCTGTGGGGCGCCGTGGCCGGTGCTCCCGGTGTCCTGGCCCATCGGGCCGTCGACACCCTCGACTCGATGGTGGGCCACCGCTCGGACCGCTACGCCAACTTCGGCTGGGCCAGCGCTCGGCTGGACGACGGCATGGCGTGGCTCCCGGCCCGCCTGACCGCGGCGCTGGTCGCCCTGGTGCGGCCGGGGAGGGCCGGACGGGTGGCCCACGCCGTGCGCCGGCAGGCCCCGGCCCATCCGTCCCCGAACAGCGGGGTGGCCGAGGCGGCCTTCGCCGCGGCGCTGGGAGTGCGCCTCGGGGGCGAGAACCGCTACGGCGACCGGGTGGAGCTCCGGCCGCCGCTCGGAGACGGCCGGGCCGTCGAGCCCGGCGACATCCCGCGGGCGGTCCGGCTGTCCCAGGATGTCGGCTC
>DATCBL010000184.1:0-2924 GCA_036511875.1 Acidimicrobiales bacterium | reverse complement strand
GGGCCCCGTCGGGCCGCGTCGTCGACTCCACCTTCACCACCCGGGCGCCGGCCCGGGCCAGGAGGCGACCGGCCAGCGGACCGGCCCACAGGGACGAGAGGTCCACCACCACCAGCTCGGCCCAGGCGCGGGCGGCGGCGGCCGATCCGACCCGTCGGGCGTCGACCCCGTGGATGCCGGACGGGGTTGGCCCCGGGCCCCCGGGATCCCGGCGGCGCTCACGCTCGCCGAGGACGGCCACCGGCAGGCCCAGCAGCTCGGCCCCGGCCCGGAGCTCGTCGGCGCCGAGGCCGGCCACGCCGGCGGCCACGTCGGCCCAGTCCCCCTCGGCCACCGGGCCGGGCCGGCCGAGCCAGGCCGCCACCGCCTCCCAGTCGGTCGGCCGGGCCAAGGACGCCGCCACCCAGCCGTCGGCGCTGGCCAGGAGGCGGGAGCCTCCGCCGCAGCTGACATCCCCGGCCCGGGCCAGTCCGGCCACCGCGGCCCGCTGGGCCAGGAGGGCCAGGGGATCGACGACCACCGGCGACCCCAGCTCGGCCGAGCGGCGGGCCAGCTCGGTGGCCCAGGCCTCGACCCTCTCGACCAGCGACCGGGGCGCGCCCAGCGGCTCGCCGTCGGGTCGGCCGGTGAGCCAGAGCATCCCCGAGCGGGCCCACGCCGCGGCGGGGTCGCCGTCGGATCGGAGGTCGACATCGCTGGGGGTCACAGCAGCGCCACGGCGGTCCTCCGGGTCTCGGTCACAGCACGCCGGCACGGTTGACTCATTACCATCGGGCGCATGGACCCCGTGCGGCTCCCCGGACCGGAGTTCCTGGCGGTGCTCGACGCCGGCGAGGCGTTCGAGAGGATTGTAGGGCTCGAGTGCGGGGCGGTCCTGGTCGAGGGGGACGATCTCCCCGACGCCCTGACCCCGGGCCGACAGGGCCGATTGGCCATGCTCCCGGCCGTGGTGGTGGCGGTGGTAGCCGAACCGGGGGACCGCCGTCCCGAGTGGGCCGACGTGGTGGTGGCCCCGGGCCGCCCCGAGCTGGCGGCCACCCTGGCCACGGTGGAGGCCGACCCGCTGGCCTCCATCACGCTGGCCGTCCTGCTGCGGGGCGCCGAGCGGCGGTCGGTGGCCGAGGGGCTGGTGGCCGAGTCCCTGGCCTACGGGCTGCTCCAGGCCGGCCCGGAGTTCGCGGCCTGGCGCCGTGGCGTCCCCCGACGGGAGCGCCCGGCCGGGGACGGGCCCCCGGTGCTGGCCGAGCGCCACGGGGCCGAGCTGTCCATCACCCTCAACCGTCCCGAGGTGCTGAACGCCTTCGACGCCGGCATGCGGGACGAGCTGGTGTCGGCCCTGCAGGTGGCGGTGGCCGACCCCTCGGTGACCTCGGTCGTGCTGCGCGGTGCGGGCGGCTCGTTCTGCAGCGGAGGCGACCTCGACGAGTTCGGGACCCGCCCGGACCCGGCCACCGCCCACCTGGTCCGGCTGCAGCGGAGCGCCGGGCGGGTGCTGGCCGAGGTGGCTGACCGGACCACGGTCCATATCCACGGCTCGACGGTGGGCTCGGGCATCGAACTGGCCGCCTTCGCCCACCAGGTGGTGGCCGACCGCGGTACCCGGATCTCCCTTCCCGAGGTGCACCTTGGGTTGATCCCGGGGGCCGGGGGCACCGTCAGCCTGCCGCGGCGCATCGGCCGGCACGCCACCATGCTGCTGGCCGTGGGCCTCCCGTGGATCGACGCCGAGCTCGCCCGGGCCTGGGGCCTGGTCGACCGGCTCGAGGGGTGAGCCCGCGAGGGGGCGCCCGGTCCGGCCGTCACCGACCGGGGCGCCGACGGAGCGCCGGGGGCAATTGTCCCCGGGCGACGGCACTCATTAGGGTGACCTCGCCCATGCTCGACCCGGGACGCCCCCAGTGAACATCGCCATGCTGCTCGACCTCGTCGCCGACACCCTCGGCGACCGCGTGGCGCTCACCGACGGCGGGGAGTCGTTCAGCTACGACCGGCTGCGCCACCTGGCCCGGGCCGCCGGCTTCGAGCTGGCCACCGCCGGGGCCGCCACCCTGGCCTACGCCGACGTCAGCTCGGCGGCCGTACCCACGGCGCTGTTCGGGGCGGCCTGGGCCGGTGCCTCGTACGCCCCGCTCAACTTCCGGCTGCCCGCCGAGTCCCTGCGGAGCCAGGTGGTCCGGCTCGAGAGCCCCTCGGTGGTGTCCTCGACCGAGCTGGCCCGGGAGCTCACCGACCCGCCGGCGGTGGACCGGGCGACGTGGCTGGAGCGGCTCCGCGCCGGCTCGGCCGGGACCCCCCCCGACGAGTACCAGCCCGAGCCCGAGCGGGCCGCGGTCATCCTGTTCACCAGCGGCTCGTCGGGGACGCCCAAGGCCGCGCTGCTGGGCCACGACAACCTGCTCTCCTACGTCATGGACACCGTCGAGTTCGCCGGGGCCGGGGAGGAGGAGGCGCTGGTGCTGGCCGCCCCGCCGTTCCACATCGCCGGCGTCGCCGCCGTGCTCAGCTCGGTCTACTCCGGCCGTCGCCTCCTGCCCCTGGCCGGGTTCACCCCGGAGGGATGGCTGGAGCTGGCCCGGGACCAGCGGGCCACCCATGCCTTCGTGGTGCCGACCATGCTGGCCCGGATCGTCCAGTGCATGGAGTCCGATCCCGCCCTGCGGGTCCCGACTTTGCGGGCCATCTCCTACGGCGGGGCCCGGATGGCGGCTCCCATCCTGGAACGGGCCCTCGAGCTCTTCCCCGACGTCGGGTTCGTCAACGCCTACGGCCTGACCGAGACCTCCTCGACCATCGCCGTGCTGGGGCCCGACGACCACCGCCTGGCCCTGTCCAGCGACGATCCGCAGATCCGGCGCCGGCTGGAGTCGGTGGGGCTGCCCCTCCCCGGGGTGGAGGTGGCGGTGGTGCAGGAGTCGGGGGCGCCG
>DATCBL010000183.1:0-5381 GCA_036511875.1 Acidimicrobiales bacterium | reverse complement strand
ACTGGCCACGGGGTACACCGACCTCGACGAGCAGCTGGCCGGCCTGCAACCGTCGAACCTGGTGGTGGTCGGGGCCCGCCCCGCCATGGGGAAGACGGCGTTCGCGCTGGGCATGGTGGCCCACGCTGGCATCAAGCTGGGGGTGCCGACCCTGCTCTTCTCCCTCGAGATGAGCCACATGGAGCTGACCCAGCGACTGCTGGGCTCGGAGGCCCGGGTCGACGCCAACCGGATGCGTACCGGGAACCTCCGCGAGGCCGACTGGGCGAAGGTCGGCAACGCCATCAGCCGGATGAGTGAGGCCCCCATCTTCATCGACGACAACCCCAACCTCACGGTGATGGACATCCGGGCCCGGGCCCGCCGCCTCAAGAGCCGTGAGGGCCTGGGGCTGGTGGTGGTGGACTACCTCCAACTGATGACCGGCCGGCACGGGGCGGAGAACCGGCAGGTCGAGGTGTCCGAGATCAGCCGGGGCCTGAAGATCCTGGCCCGCGAGCTGGAGGTGCCGGTGGTGGCCCTGTCCCAGCTGTCCCGCGGACTCGAGCAGCGCCAGGACAAGCGCCCGATGCTGGCCGACCTGCGCGAGTCGGGCTCGATCGAGCAGGACTCCGACGTGGTGATGTTCATCTATCGCGACGAGATCTACAATCCGGAGTCCACCGAGAGCCAAGGCACCGCGGAGATCCATGTGGCCAAGCACCGCAACGGCCCGACCGGACTGCAACGACTGGCCTTCATCGGCCACCACACCCGGTTCGACAACATGGCCCGGGTGTAGCGGCGTGTCCGAGGTAGCCCCGAGCGGGCGACCCGGCGGCCGGCCAGATCGGTGATGATGGGCCGGTGGCCGACTTCGCCCCCCCGCGCATCCCCGCCTCCGCCGGTGCCCTGATCCGCGACGGGCCGGGCCGCCTGCTCATCCTCAAGCCCACCTACAAGTCGGCGTGGACCATCCCCGGGGGCCAGCTCGAGGAGGACGGGGAGTCGCCCTGGGAGGGCTGTCGCCGCGAGGTGCGAGAGGAGACCGGCCTGGTCGTGCACTCCGGTCGCCTGGTCTGTGTGGACTTCCTACGGCCCCGGCCCCGCCGACCCGGGGGGCTGCGCTTCCTGTTCGACTGCGGCATGGTGGGGACCGAGGCTCGGGACCGGATCGTCCTGCAGACCGAGGAGATCAGCGAGTGCCGGTGGGCCACGCCCGACGAGGCCGACCAGCTGCTGAGCGGTCCGGTGGGCCGCCGGGTGGGCCAGGCGCTGACCGCCGGCCCCGGCACCCTCTACCTCGAGGACGGCCGGCCGGTCCCCGCCGTCACCAGTTGAGGGCCGCCCCGGCCAGGTCGGCCACGAACTCGGTCAACGGGGCCCGGTCGAGGTCGGCCACCCGGGTGCAGGCGAACCAGGCTTCGGACGGGACCGTCGGAGCGATCGGGTGGAGCTCGACCATGGTGCCCCGCTCCAGCGCCCCGGCGCAGGAGAAGTCGGGCAGCAGGCTGCAGCCCAGGCCGCGCTCGACGGCCGCGGCCACCGCCCGGAGGTCCGGGGCCACCAGCCGCAGGTCGCCGGCGAAGGGTCGGCCCAGGGCCGAGAGCCAGAAGCGCCGGGTCAGGGGTAGCTCGGCGCTGTAGGCCACCCATGGCCTCCCGGCCAACCACGCGCCCAGCTCGGTCAGGGAGGCCACCGGCGTGACCGGCGCCGAGCGGGGCGGACTCACCAGCCGGAACCGCTTCATCCCGATGGGCTGGGAGGTGAGTGACCGCCGTGACGGCATGGTGCTGGTCACGGCCACGTCCAGCTCGCCGTGCTCCAGTCGGGCCAGGTTGTCGCGGTCCGAGCCGAAGCGGGCCTCCAGGGCCGGGCCCCCGGGCCGGAGCCGGGGCACGACGGCCGCCGAGAAGTACTCGGCCGACGAGCCGAGGCGCAGCACCGGGTCCGGAGCGGCCACCGGGCCCGCCTCCAGGCCGGTCAGGACCCGCTCGAGCCGGTCGAGGGAGTCGGCCACCTGGGCGTGGAGCTCTCGGCCCCGCCGGGTCGGCTCCACCCCGTGGGCGGTCCGGGTGAACAGGGGTCGTCCCACCCGCCGCTCCAACGACGCCAACTGCTGGCTGGCCGCCGGCTGGGACAGCCCCCGCCGGGACGCCCCCGCGCTCACCGAGCCGCTCCGGTAGACGGCGACGAAGGTGCGGAGCCACTCGGATGCAGCCATCGGGTCAGCTTATAACATCTGTTCAGATTTCTACTTTGCTAATGGATGATCGGCAGGCGCATGCTGGGGGGATGACCGACGTCCCCTACACCCACGGCCACCACGAGAGCGTCCTGCGGTCACACCGCTGGCGCACCGCGGCGAACTCGGCCGGCTATCTCATCGATCATCTGCGCCCGGGCCAGTCCCTGCTCGACGTGGGGTGCGGCCCGGGCACCATCACCGTCGATCTGGCCCGGCTGGTGGCGCCGGGACCGGTGGTCGGAGTGGACACCTCCGAGGAGGTGCTGGTGGAGGCCCGGGCGGTGGCCCGCCAGGCCGGGGTGTCCACCGTCGACTTCCAGGTGGGCACGGTCTTCGGGCTGCCGTTCGGCGACGACACCTTTGACGTGGTCCACGCCCATCAGGTGCTCCAGCACGTGGGCGACCCGGTGGCCGCCCTGGTCGAGATGGGCCGGGTCTGCCGGCCCGGGGGGATCGTGGCCGCCCGGGACGGCGACTACCCCGGGTTCCGGTACTACCCCGACGACCCCGAGCTCGACCGGGCCGTCGCCGCCTACGGCGAGCTGACCCGGGCCAACGGGGCCCACTGGGACGCCGGTCGGCGCCTGCTGGCCTGGGCCCACGCCGCCGGGTGCACCACGGTCGTCCCGTCCGCCTCGACCTGGTGCTTCGCCACGCCGGAGGACCGGGACTGGTGGGGCGGCCTGTGGGCCGAACGGTTCACCCGGTCGGCCCTGGCCGACCAGCTCCTCGGCCGGGCCATCGCCACGCCGGGCGACCTGTCGTCCTTCGCCGCCGCCTGGCGGAGGTGGGCGGCCTCCCCCGACGGGTGGTTCGTGGCCGTCCACGGGGAGGTGCGTTGCACGCCCTGACCGCCCGGCCCGGCGTTCAGCCGGCCGGCCCGACCACGGCGTCGAGGAACCGGTCGGGCGCCTCGACCATCGGATAGTGGCCGACCCCGTCCAGCACCACGAGGTCCAGCGCACCGCGCGCCCGGCGGAGGCGGTCGGTCATGGTCGCCACGGCGATGGGGTCGTCCCGGCCCCACACCACGGCCAGGGAGGACGGGTGGCGCTCGATGGCCCCGGTGAACCGGTCCTCGTGGGCCCTCCGCTCCTCGACGTAGCGGATGAGCCGGGGGAGGAGCTGGCTGCCCCTCTGGTGGTCGATCATCTCCCACTGGGCGGCCGATTCGTCCGGGTCGACCGCGGTGGCCGGGCTGAAGGTGGCCTCCACCCCGGCCATCACGGCGTCGCGGTCGAGCGGGGTGTCGTCGGACAGGCGCTCGTCGGGCAGCCCGAGCAGGAGGAGCTGGCCCGCACTGAGCTGGGCCAGCTCGACATAGATGCTTCCGTTGGTCAGCGTCCGGTCGGTGATCTCCACGTCCCATCCGCCCTCGAGCTGGCGGGCCAGCAGCTCTCCTCCGACCGTGTCCCCCACGTCGTGGGTCAGCAGTCCGAGGCGGCCCACCCCGAGCCCGGCGACCAAGGCCATGGCGATGTCGGCCTGGACGGCCATGGTGTAGGCGATGTCGGGCTTGTCCGAGAGCCCGTAGCCCAGCATGTCGAAGAGGAGGACCCGCCGGCGGGAGGCCAGCCGGTCGACCACCCGGTGGAAGTCGAACGACGAGGTGGGGAAGCCGTGGAGGACCAGCAGGGGCGGCTCCTGCTCGGCGCCGCGGGCCGGGATGTCCACGGTGAAGACGCGCCGCCCGCACAGGTCCCGCACCCGGCCGCGGGCCCGCCAGGCGGCGGCCCGATGGTTCACCGTCCGAGCCGCTCGGTGAAGAACTCGAGGACCTGGTCGAGGGCGGCCCGGGTCGGGGTGCCGGGCCGGTCGTCGAGGTCGTCGGTCAGCACGGAGTGGGCCGCCCGACGGTGGCCGTGGGCGTTGGCCTTGGAGGAGTCGAGCTCGACACCGACGAAGGCGTCGCCCAACAGCTGGCGCAGGTGCTCGAACCGCTCGGGAGGGCTGGCCCGGTCCCCGGTGAACCGCAGCCCGAGGACCTGGCAGCCCGCCGCCGCCCGCTCCCGGACCCGGTCCACGTCCCCGGGGGAGAGACCGAGGTCGTACCGCTTGGACCGGGTCACCGGGAACGGCACCGAGGGCTGGCTCAGGACCGGGGCCACCACCACGTCGTCGACCATCATGCCGAGGGCGAAGCCACCGGTGAAGCACATGCCCACCGCACCCACCCCGGGTCCCCCGCACCGCCGGTGCTCCGCGGCGGCCAAGGCCCGCAGCCACCCGATGACCGGACTGGTCCGTCCGGTGGCCAGGACCACGAACTCCCGGCTGATGCAGGCGCGGGCCAGCGACGAGACCGTGTAGCCCACGGAGGGGTCCCGGCCGTCCTCCCCGAACAGGTGGGGCATGACGGCGCTGAGGCCGGAGGCCGCCACCGCCCGGGCGAAGCCGGCCACCGCCGGGGTGATGCCGGGCATCTCGCTTATGACGATCACCGCCGGACCCGACCCGACCCGGTAGACGACCCGGGTCTCCCCGGCGTGGGAGAAGGGGGACGGCTCGAAGTCGGTCAGCGGGTCGGCCATGGTCCGACGCTACCGTCCGGGGCCCTCGCCGGGCCGGGCCGGGTCGGGGTGGGCCGAGGGGAGGGAGAGGGTGGCCACCACCGGCCGGTGGTCGGAGCCGGCGTACTCGCCGATCCGGGCCGCGGTCACGGTCACCGGGGGCGTGACCATCACGTGGTCGAGCTGGCTGTGGGGTCGGGGCGCGGGCCACGTCCGCCCGTTGACGCTCCGGCGCCAGCCCCGCACATAGGAGCTGACCGGGGGGCCCCACAGGTTCATGTCCCCGGCCAGCACGGCGGCGGTGGTGACCGGGGGCAGGTGGGTGCCGAGCAGTCGGTACTGGGCGTGGGACCCGTGGGTGATGTGGGACATGTGGGTGCCGTGGATGGTCAACGGCCCCCCGTCCAGCTGGGCCACCACGCGGATCACGGCCCGGCGGGCCGGGTCCCGACGGAGCTGGCCGAGCGATATGACCTCGACATCACTGACCGGCCCCCTCGACAGCACGGCGATGCCCCACCGGCCCCGTTCGAACGTCCGGCCGGCGGGTTCCTTCGAGGACGTCCCCCGCTCGCCGTCGAGGCGGAGCGGGCCTCGGGACTGGTAGAGAGGGGGTCCCCAACGTCGGTCGGGCTTCGGGTGTG
>DATCBL010000182.1:0-3996 GCA_036511875.1 Acidimicrobiales bacterium | reverse complement strand
GGACCACCGACGGATCCGACCCCGAGGCGGTGACCAGCCTCTCGGTGCTCACCGACGCCCCGCCCTCCGATGCCGTCAGCCGGCGCGGTGCGGTCCCCGTCCCGCTGCTGACCTCGGTGGCCCTCGGCCTGTGCGTGGGCTTCACCGTGGTGTTCGGGATCGTCCCCGAGCCCATCTTGGACTTCGCCCACCAGGCCACCCTGCTCTTCACCTAGGGCCGGCGTCCCGGTGTGGTCGGCCCCGGGCGGCCGGGAGGGGGACGATCCTCGCCGGCCTGCCGCTCCCCGGGTACTGTCGAACGGGCGGGCGCCCTGCGCCCGGCGAGGAGAAGGAGTGCACCATGCCCACTACCTCAGGAGACCCGGGCTCGGGGTCGGCCGGACGGTCGGTCGAGAAGAAGCGTGACACCCGCGAGGTGGCCCGGCTGGTGGCGGCGGGGGTCGGGTTGATCCTGCTCGTCGCCTTCGTCCTCGACAACAGCCAGACGGTGAAGGTCGGATTCGTCGTCTTCAGCACCAAGCTCAGCCTGATCTGGGTCCTGCTCATCGCCGCGGTGCTCGGGGCCGTGGTGGACCGGCTGGTCATCCTGCTCCGGCAACGGCGGAAGAAGGCGGCGGCCCAGCACTGAGCCCGCGGGTCCCGCGGTGGCCGGTCACGCCATGACGCCTCGACGCCGTGGAGGGCTGGGGAACGCGGTTCGGCCGGCGGTGAGCTCGGGTGGCTCAGCGCCGGGCCGAAGGAGCGGCGGTCCTGGTGACCGGGGCCGGCGCACTCCTCCGCACCAGCTCGCTGAAGGCCCCGGGGGCAACCGGGGGTGAGACGAGGAAGCCCTGTCCCCGGTCGCAGAGCTCGGCCCGCAACCACTCCAGCTGCGAGGTCTTCTCGATGCCTTCGGCCAGGGTGATCAGGCCGAGGATGCGGCCCAGCTCCACCAGGGTGTGGATGAGCGCGGCGGCGTCGGAGGAGCCGTCCAGCTCGGACACAAAGGACCCGTCGATCTTGAGCACGTCCACGGGGAACTGCCGGAGGTAGGCCAGCGAGGAGTAGCCGGTCCCGAAGTCGTCGATGGCGATCATCACCCCCAGCTCCTTCAGCCGGCGGAGCCTGGTCACGGTGGCCTCGGCGTCGCGCATCAGGGTGGACTCGGTGACCTCAAGGGTCAGCTGGCCCGGCTCGAGACCGGCGGCGTCCAGGGCCTCGACGACGTGGTCGATGAGGGCCGTCGACTCGAGTTGGCGCATGGACACGTTGACCGAGATATCGACCGGGTAGCCCTCGGCCCTCCACTGGGCGGCCTGGGCACAGGCCTGCTCCAACACCCAGCGACCGACGTTGACGATCATGCCGGACTCCTCGAGGACCGGGATGAAGTCCAGGGGCGAGATGATTCCCCGGGTCGGGTGGTTCCAGCGGATGAGGGCCTCGGCGGCGCGGATGCCGCCGTCTCGGAGATCGAAGATCGGCTGATAGAGCAGGAAGAACTGATCGTCGGCGACGGCGAGGTCGAGGTCCGACTTGAGGGCCAGCCGGTCGACGGCGGCCGACTGCATGGCCGCCTCGAACAGGACCGAGCCGTCGCGACCCTGGGCCTTGGCCTGGTAGAGCGCCACATCGGCGTCGCGCAGCAGGTCCTGGGCCGACTCCCGCGAGCCGGTGGCGATGCCGATGCTGGCGGTCACGGTGATGGGCAGGCCCTCGTAGCCGGGCACCACGAAGGGGGGGCGGAGGACGTCGTGGATCCGCTCGGCGATCTGTTCGGGGCCCGGATCGAGGGAGATCCCCTCGGCCAGGACCACGAACTCGTCCCCTCCCAGCCGGCCCACGGTGTCCTCGGCCCGCATCATGGAGACGAAACGGTCGGCCACGGCCTGCAGGAGCCGGTCACCGGCCTCGTGCCCCAGGGAGTCGTTGGCGTCCTTGAAGTTGTCGAGGTCGATGAAGTACGCCGCCACCTCGTGGCCGGTCCGCCGCGACCGGGCCAGCATCTGCTCGGTCCGGTCGAGGATGAGCTGCCGGTTGGCCAGACCGGTCAAGGGGTCGTGGACGGCCCGGTGGGCCAGCAGGGCCTCGAACTCCTTGCGCTCGGTGATGTCCCGGATGTTGGCCACGTAGCCGGCCACCGAGGGCCGGTCCAGCTGGTTGGTCACCACGGCCTCGAGGTCGCACCAGGTGCCGTCCCTCCGGCTCATCCGGAACTGGATCAGCACGTTGGCCAGCGAGTCGGCCAGGGCCGAGCCGAGGCGGTCCTTCACCCGCTCCTGTTCGTCGGGGTGGACCAGCGAGGTGGGTCGGATCCCGACCAGCTCGTCCACGTCCCGGCCCAACAGGGAGGTGATGGCCGGGCTCACGTAGGTGCAGATCCCGTCCTCGTCGAGGACCAGGGTGGCGTCCGAGGAGTGCTGGATGAGCGACCGGAAGCGGTCCTCGGACAGCCGGGTCGAGCCCTCGGCCCGCTCCTTCTGCTCCATGGTGGCCCCGGCCATGCGGATGATGAAGACCAGGACGAACGCCCCCATCAGGGCCAGGGCGTTGGTCTGGGCCAGGGTCAGGAAGGACGGGGCCACCTTCAACCCGATGGCCAGCTGTCCGCAGGCGATGCCGAGCAGGCTCCACAGGGCGGTGATCCTCCACACCCGGGAGCCGCACCGGGAGACGTTCTCGAGGGCCAGGAAGGCGAAGGCGCCGCAGAGGACCGGGCCCCACCCGCTCAGGTAGATGACCGCGGTCACCGCCGCGGCCTGGATGGCCACCCGGGCGTGGAGGCGGAATTCGGTGGGATGGGCGTCGTAGCGGTTGTCGGCGATGAGGCTGGCCACCGGGATGGCCACGAAGACGGCCAACCACAGCCAGATCGGCTCTCTGGCCACCAGGCCGAACGACATCAGGACCAGCAGGGCCCCCAGGGCGGCCGGACCCATCAGGTAGGCCAGCTTCTGGGGGTTGAGGACCTTGCGGGCCGCCGGCGTCCCCGTCCGGTCCGACTCGCCGCCCGACTCCGCCCGGCCGGGCTCGGCGCCCTCCGGCTCCGGCCCGCCGAGGTCCGGACGGGCGGGTATGGCCATGTCCGTACCTCGTGCCTCCGCTGGAGGGACAGCCATCCTGGTCATAGCCGTTCTGCTTTCCACCCGTATCTCCCAGGGTTATCGGCCGTGGCCGGGGCCGACTTAAGCGGGCGGGAGGGGCCCCGGACCGCCGAACGACGCCCATGCGTAGGTTCCCCGGGCCCCCCTCTCCGGTCACGCGGCCCTGGTCAGAGTGGGAAGATGACGCCATGAGAGAGGCGACCCCGACAGAACGCGCGGAATTCGGACGCCAGGCCCGGGCCGTCGTGCCCCGGTCCAGCCACGGGGAGTGGGCCCCGCCGGCCGGCCGGACCGACCCCCTCCGGATCCTGGCCCTGCAGGGCACCACCCGGATCCCCGATCTGGTCCCCATCCGCTACGGGCGGATGGCCGCCTCGGCCTTCGCCTACTTCCGGGGGGCGGCGGCGGTGATGGCCGCCGACCTGGCCGCCGAGGAGCAGACCGGCCTCCAGGTCCAGCTGTGCGGCGACGCCCACCTGTCCAACTTCGGCGGCTTCGCCTCACCCGAGCGCGATCTGATCTTCGACGTCAACGACTTCGACGAGACCCTCCCCGGCCCGTGGGAGTGGGACGTGAAACGGTTGGCGGCCAGTCTGGCCATCGCCGGTCGCAACCGCGGATTTTCGGACAAGGAGCGCGCCGGCGTGGTGCTCGACGCCGTGGCCGGTTACCGCACGGAGATGGGCAAGCTGGCCTCCATGCGGGATCTCGACGTGTGGTACGCCCGCATGGACATCGAAAAGGTCCTCGCGGAATTGGGGGACGAGCTCGGGCTGTCCGGAAAGAAGGGGAGCGGAAAGCATCTGTCCAAGGCCAGGGCGGTCGCCGACAAGACGCTGGCCAAGGCCAGGACCCGAGACAGCATGCAGGCTTTGGAGAAGCTCACCGAGGTGGTCGACGGGGAGACCCGGTT
>DATCBL010000181.1:0-2702 GCA_036511875.1 Acidimicrobiales bacterium | reverse complement strand
CCAGCAGGAAGTCGGCGCCGGCCGCCGATTCGACGGGCCGCTTGACCCCGTTGAGCACCACGTCGTCACCGTCCACCCGCACCTCGAGGGCGATGCTTCCGAGCCGGTCGTTCGGTGGCGGCTCGGCCAGGCACCAGGTGGCCCGGGAGGCCCCCGACACCAGGCCGGCGATCTCCTCGTCGACCTGTCCGGTCTCGCCGAGGGTGGCGGCCACCACGTTGGTCACCGCCAGCGGCCCGGGGGCGGCGTGCCGGCCGAACTGGTAGGCCACCAGGGCCAGGTCGACCAAGCCGAACTCGCCGATGGAGCCGCCGCCGCGTTCCTCGCCGATCAGCAGGGAGGTCCAGCCCAGCTCGGCGCCCCGGCGCCAGTACTCACGGTCGAAGCCGACCGGGTCGTCCCGGAGGCGCCGCAGCTCTCCGACGGGAACCAGCTCGTCGAGCAGCTTGGCCGTGGTCTCCAAGAAGAGCTCCTGGTCGGAACTCAACGCCAGCAACATGGTTCGACCTACTCCCCCGTCATCGGTGGCCTCTGAGTTCTGCGGCTTCGCGGGCGGCGACGCCGAACGACGAAGCTACCTTGAAAACGTTGTTTTGTCCATGTGGATGCCTCACTTCCGGAAAAAGAGAGGAAGCCTGCAGACAGTCCCTCGCGGGCCCCGAGTCACCCGGCACCGTGGGGTTGGAGGAGGAGGACGCTGGAGGGGACGCCACCCCCCGAGGTGACCACGGCGGTCTCGGCCCCGGCCACCTGGCGCTCGCCGGCGTCCTGCCGGAGCTGCTGCACGGCCTCGTAGAGGAACCCGAAGCCGTGGGTCCGCCCCTCCGACAGCTGGCCTCCGTGGGGATTGACCGGCAGCTCGCCGCCCCGGGCGATCCGCCGGCCGTCGTCCAACCAGTCGTGGGCCTCCCCGAAGCCACAGAAGCCGAGGGCTTCGAGCCAGGAGACGGCGTTGAAGGTGAAGCCGTCGTAGAGCAGGGCCAGGTCGACGTCGCCGGGCCGGAGCCCGGTCCTCGACCACAGGTGGGCGGCCTGGCCCAGGACCTGGGGCTCGTGGGTGATGGTTCCCTGGTCCCACGAGACCCGCTCCAGGATCTGCGTGCCCACCGCCTCGATGCGGATGGCCGGCCGGGGCCGATCGCCGGCCGTGGCCACGTCGGACACCACGATGGCGATGGAGCCGTCGCAGGGCACGTCGCAGTCGTAGAGCCCGAACGGGGAGGTGATCGGCCGGGCCGCCAGGTAGTCGTCCATGGTCATCGGATCCCGGTAGATGGCGGCGGGGTTGCGGGCCGCGTTGGCCCGGCCGTTGAGGGCGATCAGGCCGAGCAGCTCCCGGGGGGCGTGGTAGCGGTGCAGGTACTGATGGGCGTTCATGGCGATCCAGTTGGCCGCCGACATGGCCCCGAAGGGGGCCCGCCAGGCCGAGGGGCCCGAGGCCCGCCCTCCCGGCGGGCCGGCCCGGCGGAGGGCGGCGAAGGACGACTCCCACACCGTCCGGAAGCAGAGCACGTGCCGGCAGAGGCCGGAGGCCACGGCCAGCATGGCCGCCACCACCGCGCCGCCGGGACCGGGGAGCTCACCCCCTCCGTTGATCCAGGTGGGGTGGAGGCGGAGGGCCTCTTCCACCGCGCTCACCCCACCCTCGCTCATGCCCATCCCGACCGGGCCGGGGTAGGTGGACAGGCCGTCGATGTCCTCGAGCTCCAGCCCGGCGTCGGCCACCGCGGCGAGGCAGGCGTCGACGGTGAGCGAGAGCGGGTCGACCATCAGCCGGCGGCCCAGGGCCGACCGCCCCACCCCGGTCAGCACCGAGCGGTCCTCGAACCGGTCGTCCGACAGCGGCGGCCGGGGCCGGGGACGCTCGGGGTCGGCCACCGGATCGCCCGCCGTCATGGCCCCAGTCGGGGTGAACAACGGGAGCCAGACATCCTCGTGGGGCTCGAACCGGACCTCCGCCTCCTGGCCGATGGCCACCTCGGTCGGCTCGGCCCCCACGATCATGGTGGTCAGCCGGACCCCGGGGTCCTCCTCCAGGGCCACCACGGCGACGGCGTACGGCGGGTCGAAGTCCGGGTGCCACCGGTGGTGGTTGACCGTGTAGCCCACGATCGTGCCCCGACCGGAGACCGCCGTCGGCTCCCAGGCCCGGCTCCGGCACACCGGGCAGATGGGCACCGGCGGATGGACCAGGGTGCCGCACTCCGTGCAGCCCTGGACCCGGAGGCGGCCGTCGGACCCCGAGGTCCAGAACCACTCGGTGGCCGGGGTGAGCTCGGGCAGCGGCCTCATGGCGACGCCTCCCCGAGGTGGCCGATCACCTGGGGCAGGTCGACCGTGGTGCGGATCCCCGGAGCGGCCTGGCACACGACGGGCACGGCGTTGACGGCCCGGTTGGCGGTGTACCCGGGGGTGGTGGCGGCCATGGCCTCGAGCGGCACGGCCAGCCGCATCTCGATGTCCAGCGGGGCGTCGCCGGCCACGGTGAGCCGCCAGCCGGTCGGGCGCAGGTCCCAGGCCGGCTCGAGTTCGGGGGTGCAGTACCAGGTGGCCTCGAAGGTGAGGAGCGCATGGTCCCCGCGCCGGCCGAACACCTTCATGCGCTGGGCGGCCACGGTGCCGGCCTCGATCCGGCCGGCGGCGATGGTCGTCGTCCGCCTGGCCAGGGCGACCTCGCCGGTGCCCACCACCGAGTCGAGGGG
>DATCBL010000180.1:0-4052 GCA_036511875.1 Acidimicrobiales bacterium | reverse complement strand
CCGGGGACCCGGTGGTGGTGTCCGGCCTGGCCCTCCGGGGCGCCGGGTGGCGGTTCCGGGCCCACGTCCTCAACCGCCACAACGGCACGGAGTCGGTCGAGGTGGTCGGCGGGCGGCCCGGAGAGAACAAGATCCGGTCATTCGGCCCCGAGCGGATCTTCGCCGTCACCGGCAAGAAGGGGGCTCGGGGCCGGGCCGGCCAGGCCACCGCCGGGCAGCTGTCACTGGCCGAAGCCCCTCAGCTCCCGTTGGACTGACCGGGCACCGGTGCCCGGGCGCGACCCGCCCGGCCGGCTCGGCGTCGGGACGGTTCGCCACCGGGCGGTCCGCTGTAGGGTGCCGGTGATGGCCACCGTCGTCTTCTTCCACGCCCACCCGGACGACGAGGCCATTGCCACTGGGGGCACCATGGCCGCCCTGGCCGATGCCGGGCACCGGGTGGTGCTGGTGACGGCGACCCGGGGCGAGCTGGGCGAGATCCCCGAGGGCCTGCTGGCCCCGGGCGAGACGCTGGTCGAGCGCCGGGAGAAGGAGCTGGACGAGGCGTGCCGGATCCTCGGGGTGGCCCGCCTGACCTACCTGGGCTACCTCGACTCGGGCATGGCCGGCGAGGACACCAACCTCCGCCCCGGCAGCTTCGCCGGGGCCGACGTCGCCGCGGCCGGGGCGGCCCTGGCCGACCTCCTGGCCGACGAGTCGGCCGACGTGCTGGTCATCTACGACGAGCACGGTGGGTACGGCCACCCCGATCACATCCAGGTGCACCGGGTGGGCATGGCCGCGGCCGAGTTGGCCTCCACCCCCATCGTGTACTTCTCGACGATGAACCGGGACCTGGTCGGGGAGCTGGCCACCCTAGCCGAGGACACCGACTGGGAGCCTCCGGCCGGCAGCACCGACGGGATGGAGGACATGGGAGAGCCGGCCAGCCGGATCACCACCGCGGTGGACGTGGTCCCGTGGATCGAGCGCAAGCGCCAGGCCATGCGGGCCCACCCCAGCCAGATCAGCGAGGAGAGCTTCTTCCTGGCCATGCCCGACAACGTCTTCTCGATGGTCTGGGGACGGGAGTGGTACATCCGGGAGCGACCGGCGGTGGACCGGTCGGCCCAGGACGGTTGGGAGCCGGGGCTGCTCCTCGACGCCGGCGCCGCCGGAGCGGGGTACGGGACCGCGCCCGCCGACCGGACGTCGCGGCCGTGAGCGTCCGCCACCGGGTGCTGCGGGTGCACGGGGGCCGCCTGGTGGTGGACGAGCGGCGCCTCGAGTTGGAGACCGGGCTGGACGCCGCGGCGGCCGAGGGCTTCGACCTGATCAACTCGTTCACCGTCGACGACAGCGTCTATCTGGTCCTGCGAGGTCCCGACACCGGAGACTGACGGGTCCCCGGCATGGGCGGTGGCACGGCGCGCCGGGTCGATCAGAACTCGGTGAACGACTGGATGGACACCACCCGGTCGCGCCCCGACTCCTTGGCCCGGTAGAGGGCCTGGTCGGCCCGCTCGATGAGCGAGGTGATGTCCTCGACCCCGTCCCAACTGGTGAGGCCGGCCGACAGGGTGACGCCGAAGTCGGTGGTGGCCTCGCGACCGCCCTCCCGCAGCTTGTCGAGGAGGTGGTGGCCGCCCAAGATGTCGGTCTCCGGCAGGACCATGCAGAACTCCTCGCCGCCGTAGCGCACCACCAGGTCCTGGCCCCTGATGTTGGACACCATCAGCGCGGCCACCGCCCGCAGGAGGGCGTCGCCGGCCACATGGCCGTGCTGGTCGTTGTACTTCTTGAAATGGTCGAGGTCGACCATGGCCACGGTCAGCGGGGTGTCGGAGCGCAGGGCGTGCTCCATCTCGATCTCGATGCGTTCGTAGAGGGTGCGCCGGTTGGCCAGCCCGGTCAAGGGGTCGGTCCGGCTCTCGGCCTGGAGCCCGCTCACGAAGTTGGCCCGGCTGGTGGCCCGGAGGAACGAGGCGGCCAGGAGCTCGGCACCCTCGGTGGTCCGTTGCTGGCTGGCCCCGAAGGTGTCGTGCCGGTGCACGGCCATGACCAGCTCACCCTCGGCGCAGTACCCGATGGGAATGGCGCAGTGGGCCACGTCCACGATGACCGCGTTGGTGCGCAGCGCCTCGATCAGCTCCGGCAAGCCGGCCAGGTCCGAGGCGGCGTCGTGGGGGTCCGGCCAGGTGCCCAGGTTGGTGAATCGGCCCAGCCGGTCGTTGCGGGTGAACACGGCGACCCGGTCGGCCGGCAGGATCTCGGAGACCAGGGGAAGGCCCCGGCGGAGCACGTCCTGGATCTCGTCGGCGTTGGACGCGGTCAGGCCCGGGCCGCCGCCGTCGAGGGCGTCGTTGAGGGTGGCGATGGCGTGACGGCAGTTGACGTTGCGGCTGAGAGACCCGACCATCCGGCCGGTGATCCAGGTGATGATGACGATGGTCCAGGCGTAGACCAGGACCACGGCGAGCAGGTCCGAACCTCGCAGGCCGCCCGCCCAGCTCACCACGACGATGAGACCGACGGTGTAGGCGTCGATGGCCACGCGCATCCATCGGTCGCCGATGATGCTGATGAAGATGACGCCGATCAGCATGGCCGGGGTGTAGGTGCCGAACGTGGCGGACGAGCCCAGCTCGATGAGGCCCAGGGCGGCCAGGGCCAGGCAGACCAGGACGAAGACCAGGCCGGCATGGGTGGTGATGTCGAACTTCTCGGTGGCCATGACCATGAAGAAGGCGGCGCAGACCACCGAGACCAGGACGCAGGCGAAGGCGGCGTCGACATAGGGCCACCGCATGGGGTGGCGTCCGACGAAGTTGGCCGTGACCAGGAGGGGGATGACCAGTGACACGGCGACCAGCCCCGAGATCAGCCCTTCGCGGAACTGGTGCTCGGTGGGCCGTGTGAGGTCGAACTTCACCCTCCAGGTATCGGCCCGGGCCTGGTGTTCCTTGAGCCGGCCCGAATCCGCATCCGACTGCATTGTTGCTGTTTGGGCGGCAGTCGGGCCGACCCGGCCACCGGTCGCCCTCGGGCCCGAGGGGCGCGCTCATCCGTCGGGCGACGCTGCCGAGCCCGGCGGAGCGGCACCGAGGGCCCGTCGAGGGAGCAAGCCGGTGCAGAACAGTCCGGCCACGGTGAGCAGGGCCACCAGCCACAGCGCACTGCGGAGGCCGATCAGGCGGGCCGAGGCGTTCTCGGCCACGACGGCGTCCTGGGTCGAGGGGGGGAGCTCCGTGGTGGCCAGCGCGGTGCGCAGCTCCGAGTCGGAGATGAAGGGCACTCCGCCTTCCAACTGCACGGTGGCCTTGGCGGTGACCTCGGGCGGCACGGCCGGGTTGTTGGTGATCCCTTCGATGAACCCGCTGGTCAAGCTGCCGATGAGCACCGCCCCGACCAGGGCCGTGCCCAGGGAGGCCCCGAAGTTGGTGAAGGTGTTCTGGAGGCCACCCACCTCGGCGCTCTGCGAGTCGGGCATGGCCGAGACGGTGACGGCTCCGAGCTGTGAGGCCAGGGCTCCGATGCCCAGGCCCACCAGGGCCATGGGGATGAGGACGATCCCGGCATTGGCGCTGGGATCGAGCCCGCCCACCAGGACCAGGATGCCGGCCAGCATGGACAACATGCCGGCCCGCGCCACCGTCCGGGGCGAAGCTCGGGGAGCCAGGCGGGGGATCAGCAGGGCCGAGAGGAGCAGGGTCACCGACAGGGGGAGGAGCCGCAGTCCCGTCTGGAGCGCGCTCAGCTCCAGCACCACCGAGAGGAAGAGGGGGATGGTGAAGAAGATGCCCGACTGCACCATGAACTGGAAGAAGAACGCCACCAGGCCGCCGGTCATCTGCACGTTGTGGAACATGGACGGTCGGAACAGCGGCTCACCCCCCCGGGCCTCGAGACGGCTCTCCCACAGCAGGAGCCCTCCGACCACCAGCAGTCCCCCCAGGACCAGCCAGACCACGGGGGACACCCCGAGCAGGACCGGCCCACCGGGCTTGGGCCGCACGAATCCCCACACGCCCGAGCGCAGCACCCCGAAGACGGTCAGGGAGAGCCCGACCACG
>DATCBL010000179.1:0-4417 GCA_036511875.1 Acidimicrobiales bacterium | reverse complement strand
GCACCGTTCTACGGTTCGGCGGCCGGATAGCCGAAGTTCGTCGGCAGGGGTACGTGATGCGGGACGGCAGCGTGGTCGAGTTGCGCATCATCGTGTCTTGACCGGCAAACGACCCGACCCACCTCGGTGGCTGGGCTCAGGCGACCGCATAGCCCCTGCGGAAGAGCATGCCCTCCATCACCTGGTTGCGGTTGGCGCACTCCGGGCAGACCACCGTGGCCGGGCGAATGCCGTGAATCGCGGGAGCATCGCCGCGCAGTGTCCGCAGGGAAGTCGACGAAGTCGAAAGCGCCGATTGACCCTCACTTGGCCAACTTCCCGCGCCTCGGGAGCGAAGGCGCTCCGCTCGGCCTGGATCATCTGGCGACTGGGTTGACCCACCGGAGGAGAAGCCACGAGGCTCTGGGGAAGGGGCGGGAGTCCTGCCGGGGGTAGGCCTTGGGGTCGATACTCGGGGTGGCGCTCCGGGGGGTTCCACTTCCCGTCGGTGGCCTGCCACCAGTCCTGCTGAAGCTGGACATCACTCATCGGATTTGTCCCCCTTGGCCTCATCGCGCCCGGACCAGGCGAGGCTATGTCTCACCGCCGATCGGACGCCAGACATTTCGGGCCTCGTCACGAATCGTTCATCTCTGAGCGGGTCGGCCCGATGCGACACCCCAGCGGTGCCGCGAGAAGGGCCTCGCCTGGCCCTCGTGGCAGCCGCGCCGTCAACGGCGGCCCGAGCCTAAGACGAGTGTGCCTCATGGCGACGCCAACCAGAGCGCGCCGCATGGCTCATGGGCTCGGCCTCGCCGGTTCGGTCGTGGCTGCGTCCTCGGCACGCGAGTCCCTCCGATCCCGGACACCGACCAGGTTGGCGCGCCGGGCTGGTTTGGCACCGAGCGTGTTTCGCAGCAGGTTCGCATCCCGCTTGTGATGGGTTCGGAGGTCGAAGCGGGTATGGAGCAGGAGCTGCGCCTCGGCCGACAGGCACACCACCAGTCGCCCCCCGACGATCCCGGAGACGAAGAGGGACGAATGGCCGTCGTCGGAGGGGGGAACCCCGACCGGTTCACCCTGGCCCAGCATCGTTGCGAGCTGGGCGGCTTCGAGGTTGACCAGATCGATGCAACGCCCGGCGCCGTCGTCCATCACCGACCGGGAGGGCATCCACCGGGTGGACGCATGCCAGCGCAGGACCTGCCGGAACCCCAGAGGAACCAAGGCCGACCGAGCCTGGGGTTCGTCCCGCTCGAACTCCAGCAGCACCAGATCCAGGTCATGGTGCCTTCGGGTCTGATGGCCGACCAGGGCGTCGACGCCCCATCCGCCCCCGATGACGCAGGGAACCCCGGCACCCTCCAAGGCATCGAGGATCCACAGGACATCCCGCTCCCTCATGTTCGAAGCATGGAGCCAGGCCCATCCCCGACGCAGGAGGGGTGGCAGGGGCGTCGCTCGGACCATCCGTCGGAGCGCCCTCACCATGGCCAGAAGCGGGCGATGGGACCGGACCCAGTGTTCGAACCGGTGCAGGGCGCGACGGGCCACTCCGCGCGCCGAGGGCTGGCCACCGGGGGGTGCTGGTTGCGTCACTGAGTTGTGGCCTCGCTCACATCTGGTCCTTCTGGGAGCAGGTCGGACGGATCGATCCCGTTGCTGGTCAATCGACAGATCGTGATGAGACCTTTAGCGGACAGGCCCGGGATGGGGTGGCCGGGCCGGTCGGCGGTCGGGCCTCGCCTCACGGCTCTCGGCCGGTCCGCCGGGCAAAGGGCGTTCAGCCGTCGTGCGGCGGTACCATGCCGGCGGTGAAGGACGATCCGAGCACGGGCCTGGCCCCCCGGCCACGGTGACCGACGCGACCCGTTCCGACCCCGCCATCCACCTCGAGCACGTCTCGGTGGTCCGCGACGGCCGACCGCTGCTCGACGACATCTCCTGGGAGGTGGGACCGGGCCAGCGGTGGGCCGTGCTCGGGCCCAACGGATCCGGGAAGACGACGCTGTTGCGGGTGGTCGGCTCCTCGCTGTGGCCGACCCGCGGCGTGGTCGAGCTGCTGGGGGAGCGGTTGGGACACGTGGACATGCGACAGCTCCGGACGCGGATCGCCGTGGTCAGCGCCTCGGTGGCCCGGTCCCTGCGTCCGGAGATCCCCGCCCTCGACGTGGTCCTCACCGGCCGGTTCGCCGCGCTCGAGACCTGGTGGAACGAGTACACCGAACAGGACCGGGACCAGGGGCGCGCCCTGCTGGCCGGGGCCGGACTCGGGGACCAGGGGTTCGCCGAGCGACCGTTCGGCCTGCTGTCCGAGGGGGAGCGCCAACAGGTCCTGCTGGCCCGGGCCCTGATGGCCGCCCCCGACCTGCTCCTGCTCGACGAGCCGGCGGCCGGCCTCGACCTCGGTGCCCGCGAGCGGCTCTTGGATCGTCTGGCCTCCCTGGCCGCAGACCCGGCGGTGCCGCCCCTGGTGCTGGTGACCCACCACCTCGAGGAGATTCCGCCCGGCATCGGCCACGTGGCGCTCCTGAGGGAGGGGCGTCTGGTCGCCGCCGGCGAGATCCGTCGGACCCTCACCAGCGCGACGGTGTCGGCCACCTTCGGCGTGGACGTCGTGGTGGAGGAGCGGGACGCCCGATGGGCGGTGCGATCGGCGGCGCACGACCGGCCCTCGGACGGCGGCCCTTGACCGCCGGGCCCAACCGCCCGCCGCGACCTCAGAGCCTGGTCGGCCGGTTCACGAAGCGCCGCTCGGTGGGGGAGTAGAACCAGCCCCCTCCGGCCTTGGTCCCCCCGTCCACCGGGACGTTGTGCCCGGTGACGAAGCCGGACAGGTCCGAGGCCAAAAAGAGCGCCACCCGGGCCTGGTCCTCGGGCCACCCCAGGCGGCCGACCGGTGCCCACGACGGCCACAGGTCGTCGTGATCCTCGGAGCCGGTCAGGTAGTCCACCTGCGGGGTCTGGGTCAGGTCGGGCCCGATCCCGTTGACCCGGATCCCCGACCGCCCGACGGCCACCGCCAGGCTGGTGGTGAAGTGGGCGACCCCGGCCTTCATGGCCGCGTAGACCGGGTCGCCCGGATAGCCCCGCATCCCTTCCACCGAGTGGACGGTCACGATCGATCCCCGGCCGTGGGCCACCATGCTGGGCAGGAAGGCCCGGGTCACCGCGAACACGTGGAGCAGATTGACGTCGTACATGGCCTGCCACGACTCCGGAGTGGACTGGTCGAACCGGACCAGGGGCCGGTAGTCGCCGACGTTGTTGACCAGGACGTCGACGCCGTCGTGCTCTGAGAGCACCTGGTCGGCGAGTCGGGCCACGTCGGTGGCCGCGGTGACGTCCACCACGTGGGCGCGGACGGAGCCGCCACCGGCCTCGATGGCTCGGCGGGTCCGCTCGGCCCGGTCCGGGTCCACCTCGGCCAGCTCCACTCGCGCCCCGTGCTCGGCGAAGAGCATGGCGATGGCCTCGCCGATCCCGGCACCGCCCCCGGTGACGACGGCGACCCGCCCGTCGAGGAGGTGGTTCCAGTCGTCGATCGGTGTCACGTCGGTCGGTTGCTGCGCCGTCATGGTCCTCCGTCTCCTCGCTCTGCACTGATCACGCGTGTCTAACCCCTCCCGGGCCAGTGCGCACTCCGAACATCAGGCCCCGGGCTCCTCCCCACCCGAGGCGCACGACCGCACCTCGGGAACAGGAACACCTCGGCCGGGGTTGCTACAGCCACGACTTCTGTGGAGGCTGCCCTATGCCCGATGTGCCTGCGACCGACGAGTCACCCGGAACCGCGGTGGCCGAGTTCTGGTTCGATCCGTTGTGCCCCTGGGCCTGGATCACGTCGAGGTGGATCCTCCATGCCGCCGAGGTGAGGCCGATCGAGGTGCAGTGGCACATCATGTCGCTGGCCTATCTCAATGCCGACAAGGACGACATCTCCGACGAGTACCGGGAGCGGTTGGCCAAAGCGTGGGGACCGGTCCGGGTGTGCGCCGCGGCCGAGCAGGCCTTCGGACCCTCCGTGCTGCTCCCGCTCTACACGGCGTTGGGGAACCGGTTCCACCTTCAGGCGAAGCCCAAGGTCCGGGCCACCGTGGAAGAGGCGCTCGCCGAGGCCGGACTGCCGACGTCGCTGGCCGACGCGGCGGAGACCGAGGACTTCGACGATGCGGTGAAGAAGTCCCACCACTCCGGCATGGACCAGGTCGGCTACGAGGTGGGGACCCCGGTGATCAGCGTCGACGGGGTGGCCTTCTTCGGGCCGGTGATCACCCCGGCCCCCACCGGTGAGGCGGCCGGCCGGCTGTGGGACGGCCTCATGATGGTGGCCGGCACGCCGGGGTTCTTCGAGCTCAAGCGGACTCGGGACATCCCGCCCATCTTCGACTGAGGACCGGGCCGCCCGACGACCGGGCGGTCGGTACCGGCGGGGGCC
>DATCBL010000178.1:0-2876 GCA_036511875.1 Acidimicrobiales bacterium | reverse complement strand
CACCATGGACCAGACCCGCAAGCAGGCCCGCCTCGAGTTCACCGGTACCCCGGCCTGGTTGATCGGCACCGACGGCGGGGCCGAGGCCGGACTGTCCAAGACGCTGGATCTGGCCGCGGTGGCCCTGGCCGCCGAGCAGGTCGGTGGGGCCCAGCGGTGCCTCGACAGCTCGGTGGAGTACGCCAAGACCCGCATCCAGTTCGGTCGGCCGATCGGGAGCTTCCAGGCCATCAAGCACAAGTGCGCCGACATGCTGCTGGAGGTGGAGTCGGCCAAGTCCGCCGCCTACTACGCGGGCTGGGCGGCGGCCGAGGACTCCGACGAGCTGCCCGTGGTGGCCAGCCTGGCCAAGTCGTACTGCTCGGAGGCGTACTTCCACGCCGCCGCCGAGACCATCCAGATCCACGGGGGCATCGGTTTCACCTGGGAGCATCCCGCCCACCTGTACTTCAAGCGGGCCAAGTCCTCCGAGCTCATGCTGGGCGACCCGTCCTACCACCGCGAGCTGTTGGCCCAGCGCATCGGCATCTGAGCCGGTGTCCGACGGACGGCGACACCGCCGGGTGTGGCGCGCCGCTCGAGCGCGGCCCGGAGGGGAATCACCCGTGGCCGGATCTGGCGTAGCGTTCCCCCGATGAGCAACGGGAGAAACCTGACCAGCTGGCTCCTCCTAGGGCTGCTCACCGTGGTGGGAGCGGGCGCCGCCGTGCTGGGGGTCGTCCAGTCCCCCAAGAACGCCCCCCTGATCAGCTGTGCATCGCCGCAGCAAATAGTCACCAAATGCACGGGGGCGGTGCCCAACACCCTGAAGGCCTCCAACTACTCAGAGGTCCTGGTCGAGAGCACGCCCCAGGGCCAGCAGACCGACTACCTCGTCTACCAGGCCCCCAACCGCCTGGGCGGCTACATCCAGAGCGGGGCCAAGCGGACCTACGTGTACGTCATCGGGAAGTTCGAGTACCAGAGCCTGACGGTGGCCAACAACGCCTCCACCGCCCACCTGGAGTTCCTCCGTCAGCCCAGCCAAGGGGCCAAGTCCCTCGACCCGGCGCACGGCTACCTCCCCTACGCCAAGCAGGCCAAGAACGTGCAGCAGTCGGGGGACACCTACTCGTTCACCCTCACCGAGACCACCGCCCAGGGCCGGGCGAGCGGGGCGTTCGGCTTCACCGTCTCGGGCCAGTACGTGTCGGAGTTCACCTTGAAGGTACAGGCCTCCTCGGTCCAACTGGTGATCTCCCAGGTCGGGTCGTCACCCCCGGTCAAGCTTCCGGCCGGGGCCAGGGTGGTCCAGGCCGGCTGAGCAGACCCCGGGCCGCCAGTCACCGGGACGCCTGGGCGACGGCCAGGTCGATGGACCGGCGCAATCGCCGGGCGTGGCCCTCGGGGTCGTCGGCCTCGGTGAGCCAGCGGACCACCACGAAGTGTCGGGCCCCGGCTGCGGCCATGGGGCCGACGGTGGTGGGATCGACCCCTCCGGTGATCCACACCGGCCACGGGGAGCGGGCCACCGCCTCGGCCACGTAGCCGAGCCCGGTGCCGGGCCGCCCGGGTTTGGTCGGCGTGGGGACCACCGGGCCGGCCGACACATAGTCGACCGGCGCCGCCGGGACCCGGGCCGGGTCGCTCGGGGCGGACGTCGGGAGGGCCGCGTCATCACCACCGATGGCTGCCTCCAACTCCTCGGTGGCGTGGGTCGACAGTCCGATGAGGGCGTCCTCACCCATCACCCGGCGCGCCCGGACCGGGGACAGGTCGTCCTGGCCGACGTGAACGCCGTCAGCGCCGATGGCGGCGGCCAGGTCGGGCCGGTCGTTGAGGATGAAGGGCACCCCGTGGCCGGCGCAGGCCCGCTGGGCCAGGGCGGCCCGCTCGATCAGCCGCCGGTCGTCCAGGTGCTTCTCCCTCAGTTGGACGACGTCCACACCCCCGGCGATGCAGGCCCCGATGAATGGTTCGAGGTCCGGCCGGTCCGGAGTGCAGAGGTAGAGCCTCCGGGTGGCCAGGTCCCAGGGGTCTCCGAGTGCCATGGGCGGGGGCTCGGCCGGGCTCGGTCGGGCTCAGCCGGCCTTGGCCACCTTGGCCTTGGCCGCCTTGGCCTTGGCCTTCGTCTTCTGCTTGTACTGGCGCACCTTGGCCAGGGCCTCGGGCGAGTCGATGTCGGCCACCGATCGGAACGATCCGGCGTCGCCGTAGGGGGAAGCCGCCTTCTCCCACCCCGGGGGCCGGACGCCGAGCTGCTTGCCCAGGAGGGCAATGAAGATCTTCGACTTCTGCTCGCCGAATCCCGGGAGCCCCTTCACATTGGCCAGGAGCTCCCGGCCGTCGGCGGCCGAGGTCCAGATGGCCGCGGCGTCGCCCCCGTAGGAGTCGACGATGACGCCACACACTGCCTGCACCCGGCCGGCCATGGACTTCGGGAACCGGTGGAGGGCCGGCCTCTCGCTGAACACCGCGGCCAAGGCCTCGGGGTCCATCGAGGCCAGCGCGGCGGCGTCAAGGGGGCGGCCCAGTCGCTCCCGGAGGTCGAAGGGCGACCGGAAGGCCCGCTCCATAGGTACTTGCTGGTCGAGGACCATGCCCACAACCAGCGCTAGCGGATCCGTACTCAGGAGCTTGTCGGCGGCTTCATCGCCGCTCAGATAGAGGGACATAGCGCCAGCGTATGCGAGTTCCATTCACCGTTCGACTTCGTCGGCGGCCCGTGCTACCAGACTCGCAGCCCACCCAACGGCGCTGCGAGCTTTCCGAGAGAACACGACAATGACGCCGTAGTGGGCCTCGTCCTTCACATCAAGCAGGCGAGAGAATCCCACCCGTCTCCGGCCGCCGTCGGCAGGCCAGAGCCTCAGGTGGACCAGGGGTCGACAGAGTCC
>DATCBL010000177.1:0-2985 GCA_036511875.1 Acidimicrobiales bacterium | reverse complement strand
GTGGGCGGCCAGCAGCCGCTTGGCCTCCTCCCGGGCCTCATCGCCCAGCGCGGCCACCGCGTCGGCCTTGTTGACCACCAGCAGCTCGGGAAGCCCGTCGGCGCCGATCTCGGCCAGGACGGTCCGCACCGCGTCGACCTGACCCTCGAAGTCCGGGGCGGAACCGTCGACGACATGCACGATCAGGTCCGACTCCCCCACCACCTCCAGGGTGGAGCGGAAGGCCTCGACCACGTGGTGGGGCAGCTTCCGGACGAAGCCCACGGTGTCGGTCATCAACAGCGTCTCTCCGCCCGGGAGACCGAGCTGGCGGGTCCGTGGGTCGAGCGTGGAGAACAGCCGATCCTCCACCAGGACGTCGGACCGGCACAGCCGGTTGAGCAGGGACGACTTCCCGGCGTTGGTGTAGCCTACCAGCGACACGGTGCGTTGCCGCGACCGCGACCGTCCTCGGCGCTGGGTCCGCCGGGTCCGATCCAGCTGACGCAGGTCCGCCTCCAGGCGGGTCATCCGCCGGACCAGGCGGCGCCGGTCCACCTCGAGTTTGGTCTCGCCCGGGCCCCGGGTGCCGATCCCGCCGGCCTGTTGGCTGAAGGACCGCCCCCGGCCCCGCAGGCGAGGGAGTCGGTACCGGAGGAGGGCCAGCTCGACCTGGGCGCGGCCCTCGGGGGTCCGGGCGTTCTGGGCGAAGATGTCCAGGATCACCGCGGTCCGGTCGATGGCCGTGCGACCGAGGATGGTCTCGAGATTGCGCTGCTGGGCCGGCGAGAGGTCGTCGTCGAACACCACGGTGTCGGCGTCCACGGCCAGGCACACCGACAGCAGCTCCTCGGCCTTGCCGCGACCGAGGTAGGTGGCCGGGTCAGGGGTGTTGCGCCGCTGCATCACCCGGTCCATCACGTCGGCACCCGCGGTGTCCACCAGCCGGGCCAGCTCGTCCAGCCCGGCCTCGGTGTCGGCCACCGTGGCGTGGGGGAAGGTCACCCCGACCAGCACGATGCGCTCCCGGACCGACCGCGAGATGAGGGTATCGGTGAACGCCGACTCGCCGGGAGTCATCGTCGGGCCTCCAGGATCTGCCGGGGATCGACCTCGACGTCGGCCACCTTCCTCACCGGCCCGCTCAGCCGGATCCCGTCGGCGGCGACGGTCACCGAGAGCGTGCCCCCCGGGTTGTGCACCTCGACCGTCGATCCCACCAGACCCCAGTCCCGGGCGGCCGCCGCGGCGGCCGCGCTTCCGGTGCCGCAGGCCCGGGTCTCGCCCACCCCGCGCTCCCAGACCCGGAGGGTGAGGGCATCGGGCCCCGGTCCCAACGAGACGAACTCCACGTTGATCCCTCCGGTCTCGGCCCCCTGGAACTCGGCGCCGAGGGCGGCGACGTCCAGGTCGACCGGATCGGGCCCCAGCAGGACCAGGTGGGGATTGCCCATGTCGACCCGTCGGGCCCGTCGCTCGGCCAGCCGCTCCTCCGGACCGAGGACGGCCCGGCCCATGTCCACCGACGCCTCGGCGGAGCCCGGGGCGTCCCCGGGTCGGTACTCCACCGTCCGCACCCCGGCCAGGGTGGACACCGTGAAGGTCGGCGGCTCGACCAGGCCGGCCGCCACCGCGGCCTGGGCCAGGCAGCGCATGCCGTTGCCCGTCATCTCGGCCACGCTCCCGTCGGCGTTGCGGAGGTCCATGGCCAGGTCGGCCTGCTCCCCGCCGCGGACGATCCGGATCACCCCGTCGGCGCCGACCCCGAACCGCCGGTCGCAGAGGGCCCGGACCAGGGTGGAGTCCAGGTGGACCCGGTCGTCGGCGTCCACGAGGACCAGAAAGTCGTTCCCGGCCCCGTGGTGCTTGGTGAGGTGGAGGGGTCGGGTATCGGGCATCGCTGAGCTCATGGTGGCGGTGATCAGTCTCCCACCCCGGTCGGGTCCTCAGGAACCTCGCCGAAGCGGGCCGCCACCGACGCCACCGGATCGTCGCCGGGGTCCACCCACACGATACGGGGATCGCGGCGGAACCAGGCCATCTGGCGGCGGGCGAACGCCCGGGTCCGCCGGATCGCCTCCTCGACGGCGTCGGCCAGGGGGACGCCCTCTTCCACATGGGCCAGGAGCTCGCGGTAGCCCAGGCCCTGTCGGGCGGTGCGGGACAGGCCGGCCGGACGCGAGGCCAGGCGGCGGACCTCGTCCAGGAAGCCGGCCTCCATCAGGCGGTGAAAACGGGCGGCGATCCGGTCATCGAGCATTCGGGGATCGAGGCGGATCCCGACCTGGCCCACCGGGGTCGGCGGATAGCGCTCGAGCCCGGGTCCGAACGAGGAGAACGGTCGACCGGAGCCCAGGGTGACCTCGAGCGCCCGCAGGATCCGGCGCCGATTGGTGGCGAGGATCCGACCGGCCGCCTGGGGGTCCAGTACGGCCAGTCGGCCGTGGAGGTGGGCCAAGGCCGACCGCTCCCCCTCGCTCCCGACCGGTCCGGCCGCCTCCACCTCGGCGGTCAGGTCGGCGGCCACCTCGGGGAAGCGCCCGGGGAAGGCGAGGTCGTCGACGACCGAGCGCAGGTAGAGGCCGGTTCCCCCCACCAGCAGGGCCCGGTGGCCCCGTTCGGCGATGCCGGCCAACGCGGCGCGCGCCTGGCGCTGGAACTGCCGGACGGTGAACTCCTCCGACGGATCGACCAGGTCCACCAGGTGGTAGGGCACGAGGTCCCTCTCCGCCGGCGTGGGCTTGGCCGTCCCGATGTCCATGCCCCGGTACACGGCCATCGAATCGACCGACACCAGTTCGACCGGGCGACCCGGCCCCGACCGGCCGAGGGTCAGGGCCACGGCCATCGCCACCTCGGACTTCCCCGACGCCGTGGCCCCGACCAGCGCCACCACCCGGTGGGCCGGGGAGGATCGTCGCCGGGACCCGGTCGACCCCGGCGTCACCCTCCCCTCCCTCACCCGGTCCGTTGGCTCAACCGGCAGAGACCGGGATCCGGACCCGG
>DATCBL010000176.1:0-2408 GCA_036511875.1 Acidimicrobiales bacterium | reverse complement strand
GATCCGAAGCGCGTCGAACTCGGCCAATACAACGACCTTCCCCACCTCCTCACCCAGGTGGTGGTCGACCCCAAGAAGGCGGCCAACGCCCTCTCGTGGGCGGTGACCGAGATGGAGCGTCGCTACGACCTGTTGGCCGAGGTCGGGATGCGGGACATCACCGGCTACAACGCCGCCTTCGACCTCGGGGAGCTGGCCGATTTCGAAGAGGCCTACCGGCTGCGGATGCGGGGCACCGACGACGAGGACGAGGGGGACGAGGAGACCGAACCCAAATTCGCCCGGCTCCCGTTCATCCTGATCGTGGTGGACGAGTTGAACGATCTCATGATGGTGGCGGCCCGGGACGTGGAGGACTCGGTGTGCCGGATCGCCCAGATGGCCCGGGCTGTCGGGATCCACCTGGTGCTGGCTACCCAGCGTCCCTCGGTGGACGTGATCACCGGTGTGATCAAGGCCAACATCCCGTCGCGGCTGGCCTTTTCGGTGTCGTCCCTGGCCGACAGCCGGGTCATTCTCGACCAGCCCGGTGCCGAGCGACTCATCGGCAAGGGCGACATGCTCCTGCTGTCGGCATCGTCCTCCAACCCACAGCGCCTGCAGGGCCCCTGGGTCAGCGAGGAGGAGGTGCGGTCGGTGACGGCGCACTGGAAGCGCCAGCGTCCGATGGAGGTGGTGGCCGACATCGAAGAGGTGGTCGGGACCGAGGGTCCCCGGGGCGGAGGAGAGGACGGTGACGACGAGCTCCTCGACCAGGCCATGGAGCTGGTGGTCCGGTCCCAGCTGGGCTCGACCTCCATGCTCCAGCGCAAGCTCCGGGTCGGGTTCGCCCGGGCTGGGCGCCTGATGGACCTCATGGAGCGCCGCGGGGTGGTCGGTCCGTCGGAGGGTTCCAAGGCCCGTTCCGTGCTCATGACCCCCGAGGAATTGGACGCCCGCTGACCGACGGAGCCTCTTCGGAGTCGGCGACCGCACCGCCGGCAGCTCTGGACGTACCCACGAGCGCCGTCGAACCGGAGGCCGCGCCCACGGTCGCGGTCGGTGACGGCGGGGCCGATGGACTCCCGACCCCCGGAGCCGTTCCCCTCCCTCCACCGGTGGTGGCCGACATCACCGCCCCGACGGACAGCCGGGATACCTTGGCCTGGGCCCCGTGGTCCGGTCCGGCGCACGACGAAGGGCCGGCACCCCCCGAGCCCGAGCCCGGGACCGTCCCGCCCGCCGACATCACTCTGGTCACCACGGTGGCCGCGCTGGCCGCCGAGTCAGCGTTCGCCGAGGCCCCGCCTCGTACCGAGGCCCCGGCCTCCGCGGGCCAGCCGACCACCGATGCCCCGACGGCCACCGACGCCCCGCCGACCACCGAGGCCCAGCCGGCCGAGAGCCCGCACGTCGCCTCCCGGACCGAGCGACGGGTCCGGCGGAAGCGGACGAACCTCCGACTGGTCTTGGCCATCGTCGTGGTGCTGGCCCTGCTGCTGGCCGTGGCCGGTTGGGCCGGTGCCCACCGCATCAACCAGCCCCTGGCCCGCCCTTCGGTCCACGCCAGCACGGCCGCGGTGCTGACGGTGGCCGGCTCCAACCCAGCACTGCCCTGGCCGGGCAAGGGCCAGGGAGCCATCTCCATCCCGGCTCTGGACTACGCCCAGCAGTCGAACCTGGAGACCCCGGTGCCCATCGCCTCCTTGACCAAGATGACCAATGCGCTGGTGGTGCTCCGGGACCACCCGGTCCCGGCGGGGGCCAGCGGACCGGACATCACCGTCACCGCCGACGACTACGCCGAGTATCAGAGCGAGTTGCACAACGACCAGTCCACCGTGGCCATCCGAGCTGGCGAGGTGCTCACCGAGCGCCAGATGCTGGAGGCGCTCCTGACCCAGTCGGCCAACGACATCGCCTACACCCTGGCGACGTGGGATGCCGGCAGTATCCCGGCCTTCGTGGCCAAGATGAACGCCTTGGCCGCGTCGCTCGGGGCCACCTCCACCCACTACGTGGACGCCAGCGGCTACGACCCGCACTCGGTGTCGACGGCCGCCGACTGCCTGCGGATCGCCGGCGCCGCCATGCTGCTCCCCACCTTCGCCGAAGTGGTGGGCATGGCCTCGATCACCCTCCCGCTGATCGGCACGGTGCCCAACGTGGTGACCGAGATCGGGAAGAACGGCGTCATCGGGGTCAAGTCGGGATACACGTCGGAGGCGGGTGGCTGCATGGTCTTGGCCGCCGACAAGGTGGTGCAGGGCCGCTCGGTGCTGGTGCTGGTCGCGGTCCTGGGCCAGCCCACCCCACCCCCCATCGTGCCGAAGACCACCACCACCACGGCGCCGAAGCCCGCCCCTACGACGACCACGACCACCACCGCCCCGCCGGCCCCGGGGGCCACCCCGGCTCCGGTCACCACC
>DATCBL010000175.1:0-5141 GCA_036511875.1 Acidimicrobiales bacterium | reverse complement strand
CCAGGCCGCCCTTCACCTGATGCGCACCGGTGCGGTCGGTGTGCTGGTCGGTGTCGGTCCGGGCAACGCCTGCACCACCCGCGGCGTCCTCGGCATCGGCGTGCCGCAGGCCACCGCCATCGCCGACGTGGCCGGAGCCCGGATGCGCCACCTCGACGAGACGGGCGTCTACTGCCACGTGATCGCCGACGGCGGCATGTCCAAGGGCGGCGACATCGCCAAGGCCGTGGCCTGCGGCGCCGACGCCGTCATGCTGGGCTCCCCGCTGTCCTCGGCCGTCGAGGCGCCGGCCCGGGGCTTCCACTGGGGCATGGCCACCTTCCATCCCACCCTGCCCCGGGGGGCCCGGGTCAAGACCACCACCCGGGGCACCCTCCAGGAGATCCTGCTCGGGCCGGCCCACGAGAACGACGGCCGGATGAACCTCTTCGGTGCCCTGCGCACGGCCATGGCCACCTGTGGCTACGAGACGGTCAAGGAGTTCCAGAAGGCCGAAGTGATGGTGGCCCCCGCCCTCCAGACCGAGGGTAAGGACCTGCAGCGTTCGCAGGGCGTCGGCATGGGCCATTGAGCCCTGAGTCCCCCGCGGCCGGCGGGCCCGGTGACGGGCCGATCCTGGTGGTCGACTTCGGCGCCCAGTACGCCCAGCTGATCGCCCGGCGGGTCCGGGAGGCCCACGTCTACTCCGAGATCGTGCCCCACACCGCCAGCGCCGCCGAGCTGGTGTCCCGGTGCCCCTCGGGCATCATCTTCTCGGGGGGGCCCAAGTCGGTCAACGAGACCCCGGCCCCGACGATCGACCCGGCCGTCTACGACACCGGCATTCCCATCCTGGGCATCTGCTACGGGGCCCAGCTCCTCACCCAGCAGCTGGGCGGCGTGGTGTCCCGCACCGGCCGGGGCGAGTACGGCCGGACCCCGCTGACCGTGACCGGCCGCTCGCCGCTGTTCGTCGACTGGCCGGGCGGCGGCGAGGTGTGGATGAGCCACGGCGACGCCATCACCGCGGTGCCCGAGGGGTTCGTGGCCACCGCCGCCAGCCCCGACGCCCCGGTGGCCGCCCTCCACCATCCCGAGCGGGCCATCTACGGGGTGCAGTTCCACCCCGAGGTGGTCCACACCGAGCGGGGCCGGGACCTGTTGGAGCGGTTCCTCTACGACATCTGCCGGTGTCTCCCGTCCTGGACCCACACCTCGATCATCGAGTCCCAGGTGGAGGCGGTCCGGGCCCAGGTCGGCGCCTCCCCGGTCCTGTGCGCCCTCTCTGGCGGGGTCGACTCGGCGGTGGCGGCGGCGCTGGTCCACAAGGCCATCGGTGACCAGCTCACCTGCGTCTACGTCGACACCGGGCTGATGCGGGCCCACGAGAGCGAGCAGGTGGAGGAGACGTTCCGCCGCCAGTTCCACATCGACCTGGTCCACGTGAAGGCGGCCGACCGGTTCTTCGAGGGCCTGGCCGGGGTCACCGATCCCGAGGCCAAGCGCAAGATCATCGGCGAGCTGTTCATCCGGATCTTCGAGGAGGTGGCCCGGGACCTGGTCATCGAGCAGTTCGAGCCGGGCGACGACGGATCCCCGGCGGGCTCGCCCGCCTCCGGGCAGCCCTCCGGCTACCTGGTCCAGGGCACCCTCTACCCCGACGTGATCGAGTCCGGGTCGGACTCGGCCGCCACCATCAAGTCGCACCACAACGTCGGCGGGCTTCCCGACGATCTGGCCTTCGACCTGGTCGAGCCCCTCCGCCTGCTGTTCAAGGACGAGGTCCGGGCGGTGGGCGAGGAGCTGGGCCTGCCCCACGACATCGTCTGGCGGCAACCCTTCCCGGGGCCGGGCCTGGCCGTGCGCATCGTGGGCGAGGTGACCCCGGAGCGGGCCGACATCCTCCGGGCCGCCGACGCCATCGTGGTGGAGGAGATCCGCCGGGCCGGCCTGTACCGCGACCTGTGGCAGAGCTTCGCCGTGCTTCCCGCCGTGCGCACCGTGGGGGTGATGGGAGACGGGCGGACCTACGCCTATCCGGTGGTGATCCGCGCCGTCACCAGTGACGACGCCATGACCGCCGACTGGGCCCGACTGCCCTACGACTTGCTGGAGCGCCTCTCCTCGCGGATCATCAACGAGGTCGAGGGCGTCAACCGGGTGGCACTCGACATCACGTCCAAGCCGCCCGGAACCATCGAGTGGGAATGACCTCGCCGGGCGGGAGCGCCCCCTCGCCCCCCGGAACCGACGGCCCCGGGCCCGACGGCACCGGGCCCGACGGCTCGGAGAGCGGGCCCCGCCGGTTCGAGCCGGTCGGGGCCGACGCCCTACTGGAGGGATTGACCGAGCCCCAGCGCCAGGCCGTGGTGCACCGGGGCGGGCCCCTGCTCATCGTGGCCGGGGCCGGCTCGGGCAAGACCCGAGTGCTGACCCGCCGGATCGCCCACCTCATCGCCAGCCGCGACGCCGCCCCCTGGCAGATCCTGGCCATCACCTTCACCAACAAGGCGGCCGACGAGATGCGCCGGCGGGTGGTCGACCTGGTCGGCCCGCGGGCCGAGCGGATGTGGGTGTCCACCTTCCATTCGGCCTGCGTGCGGATCCTGCGGGCCCACGGAGACCGTCTCGGCTACAAGGGCTCGTTCACCATCTACGACGACGCCGACTCTCGGCGGCTGGTGGAGCTCGTGGCCCGCGAGCTGGACATCGACACCAAGAAGCTGTCGCCCCGATCCATCGTGGGGCAGATCAGCCAGGCCAAGTCGGGCCAGCAGGGACCCGAGGAGTACCGGGCCGCGGCGGTGACCATCTTCGACCGGCGGATCGCCGACGTCTTCGACCTCTACCAGCGGCGGATGGTGGCGTCCAACGCCATGGACTTCGACGACCTGCTCCTCAACACGGTCCGACTGTTCCGCCTCCACCCCGACGTGTTGGCCCACTACCGCGCCCGCTTCACCAACATCCTGATCGACGAGTACCAGGACACCAACGCCGTCCAGAACGCCCTCGCCGTCCTGCTGGCCGGCGAGCACCGCAACATCGTGGTGGTGGGGGACAGCGACCAGTCGGTCTACCGGTTCCGGGGGGCGGACATCTCCAACATCCTCGACTTCGAGCAGGCCTTCCCGGACGCCACCACCATCACCCTGGACCAGAACTTCCGCTCCACCCAGACCATCCTCGACGCCGCCAACGCGGTGATCACCAACAACGTCTCCCGCAAGCCCAAGACGCTGTGGACCGAGGGTGGGCCGGGGGTGCAGATCGTCCGCTACCGCGCCGAGGACGAGCACGACGAGGCCGAATGGGTGGCCCACGAGATCGTGCGTCTGCGCGCTGACCAGGGCATCCGGTGGGGGGACGCGGCGATCTTCTACCGGACCAACGCCCAGAGCGCGGCCATCGAGGAGGCCATGGTCCACGCCGAGGTGCCCTACAAGGTGGTCGGCGGGACCCGGTTCTACGACCGGCGCGAGGTCAAGGACGTCATGGCCTACCTCAAGGTGCTGGTCAACCCGGACGACGAGATCAGCTGGCGCCGCATCGTCAACGTGCCCAAGCGGGGGGTGGGCGAGACCTCGGTGGCCAAGCTGGCCGGGTGGGCCGGCACCCGCGGCGTGTCCTTCGGCGAGGCGGTGGCCCAGGCCGACGAGGTGGGGATCGGCGGCAAGGCGGCCCCGGCGTTGACGGCGCTGTCCGAGCTGCTGGACGGGCTGCGGTCGCAGATGGCCGTGCCCCCCCTGGTCGATGAGAACGGCGACGCCATCGCCCCGGACCCCGAGGCGGTGGTGGCGGCCGTCGACGGCGGTGCCGATCACCGCGGACCCGACGACGGTGGGCCGGACGGTTCCGGGCCCGGAGACCCGGGGAGCGGGGGTCCGGGTCGGACGCTGGAGCCCGGGGACCTGGTCACCGCGGTGGTCGAGCGCACCGGGTACCGGAGCGAGCTCCTGTCGGAGGGCACCATCGATGCCCTGGGCCGGGTGGAGAACATCGACACCCTGGTGGGGATGGCGGCCGAGTACCGGACCCTGGCCGAGTTCCTGGAGGCCGCGTCGCTGGTGGCCGACTCCGACCAGCTCGACGGGGACGGCACCAAGGTCTCCCTCATGACCATGCACATCGCCAAAGGCCTGGAGTTCCCGGCGGTGTTCCTGGTCGGGATGGAGGACGGGATCTTCCCCCACATGCGCTCGCTGGGGGACCCGGTGGAGCTCGAGGAGGAGCGCCGCCTCTGCTATGTCGGGATCACCCGGGCCGAGCGCCACCTCTACGTCTCCCACGCCTGGAGCCGGCTGCAATACGGACGGGGCAGCAGCAACATCCCGAGCCGGTTCCTGAACGAGATCCCCGACGAGCTGGTCAGAGAGGTGGCCGGCGACCCCGGCGCCCGGGGGCGGTTCGGGTCCTGGCCGGACCGGGGCGACGGCTACTCCTCCCGCCGGTCGCCGGCTCCCGACGACGGCGGGGGAACGCCGGGGCGGAGCGTGTTCGGTCGGGGCGTGGCCCGAGCCGACGGGGAGTTCGACGCCAACGGGCGTCGGCGCCGGGCCCCGGCTTCCAGCGGCGCCGAGCTCCTGGGTCTCGAGGCCGGCGACCTGGTGGTGCACGGGAAGTGGGGGGAAGGGCGGGTGGTGGAGACCTCCGGTTCGGGGGCCGAGGCCGAGGCGGTGGTGATCTTCACCTCGGTCGGGCGCAAGAAGCTCCTCCTCACCATGGCACCGTTGAAGCGGGCCTGAGGGGGTCGGCGGGGCCGTTCCACCGGGGGAGGCGGTCGGGCCGGCGGCCGGGGCCGGGCCGGGGTGCCCGACGGGTCGCGGCCTCATCTGGGAGACTGGGCGGGCGGCTTATGGAAGTCGTTCCTGCCCGTCCGGTCCACGGACCGCCAGCTGGCCCTGTTTCACCGCTCCTGACCAGCTGGGATGGGACCCAGCCCCGGGTGGGACGACAAGGCCCACGTCGGCGGGGCGCCGGCGCCACTGCTCGTGAAATCCGCACAGAATGAGGTCTGGGGAGCGCGTTGGACGGCGAGATCATCTTCGATCAGGACGGCTCGACCTCCGAGGTGCGTCCCCCCTCGCGCCGCGCCGGCTCGAGGCGGGCCCGGGGCCCGGAGCGAGCGCCCCGCTCCTATCCGCCCCGGCCCTCCGAGCCCC
>DATCBL010000174.1:0-2609 GCA_036511875.1 Acidimicrobiales bacterium | reverse complement strand
GAACCACGGGGTGTGGACCAGGCCCACCACCAGCCCGACCAGGACCGCCGCCCCCAGGGCGCCGCCGATCCAGCGGAGCCGCCTCCGGCCCTGGAGACGCCGGATGTCCTCCCGGCGCTGGTGGATGCGGGGATCGATGTCCGAGAGCTCGTCCCCGTCGAATCCGTCGGCCGGGCTCACGAGCGGTCCTCGGGCCTACCGGGGAAGCCGACCAGCCGGACCTCGGTGCGCAGGGAGATGCCGGTGGCCTCGCCCACCAGGGAGCGGACCCGCTCGATGACCGCCAGGACGTCGTCGGCCGAGCCCCCGGGGTCGCACTGGATGAAGTTGGCGTGCTTGGGCGAGACCTCGGCGGTGCCGATCCGGAGTCCCTTCAGCCCGCAGGCGTCGATGAGTCTCCCGGCCGAGTCGCCGGGTGGATTGGTGAAGACCGACCCGGCGTTGGGCCCCCCGGGCTGGTGGACCCGCCGCCAGCGGACGATCTCGGCGATGGCGGCGGCACCGTCGGCCGGGTCCCCGGCCTCGAGCTCGAAGATCCCCGACACCACCACCTCGGTGTCGGCCAGTGCCGTGTGGCGGTAGCCGGCCTGGAGGCGGTCGGCGGAGGACTCCCCCACCGACCCGGTGGCCAGATCGACCCAGCGGTAGGCCACCAGGGTGGCGGCGGTGTCCGAACCGTGTCCTCCGGCGTTCATGCGGACGGCCCCGCCGACCGATCCGGGGACCCCCACGGCCCATTCGAGGCCGCGGAGGCCGGCGGCGGCGGTGCGGCGGGCCAGGACCGGGAGGCTCAGGGCTCCCCCGGCCCGCACCGTGGTGCCCTCGACGGACAGGGTGTCGAAATCCGAGCCGAGGGTGAGGGCCAGGCCGTCGAAGCCCCGGTCGGCCACCAGTAGGTTGGAGCCCCTCCCGACCACCAGCACCGGCAGCCCGGCCTGCGAGGTGCTCTGGGCCACCTCCCCGAGGCGGGTCTCGTCCACCACCTCCTCGAACAGGGCCGCGGCGCCTCCGACCCGGTAGGTGGTGAGCGCCCCGAGGGGTCGGTCCCGCTCGGCGGCGGGGCCGAGGGCCCCGGCCAGCCGGTCCAACGAGGCGTCGAGGGTGCTCACGGCGACGTCACCCCTCGGCATCGGACATGAGCTCGTCGGGCAACGAGGTGAGGTCGCCGGCCCCGAGGGTGCAGCACAGGTCCCCGGACCGGAGGAGGCCACCGACCACCGCCCGGAGGTCGGCCCGACCGGAGACGTAGTGCACCGGTTTGTCCGGGTACTCGTGCAGGACGGCATCGGCCACCAGGCGGCCCGAGACCCCGGGCACCGGGGCCTCCCCGGCTCCGTAGACGTCGGTGACGACCACCTCGTCGGCGTCGGCGAAGGACCGCCCGAACTCCTCCCACAGGTCGGCGGTCCGACTGTACCGGTGGGGCTGGAAGACGGCCACCACCCTCGGCCACCCTCCGTCGCGGGCCGCGGCCAGGGCGGCCCGGACCTCGCTGGGCAGGTGGGCGTAGTCGTCGACGAAGGTGACCCCGTCGAGGGTCCCCCGGAACTCGAACCGCCGGGCCACGCCGGCGAAGCGGGCCAGGGCCCGGGCCACCGCGTCGAACGGCACCCCCACGGCCAGGGCCGCCACCGCGGCCACGGCGGCGTTCTTGGCGTTGTGGAGCCCGGGGACGGGAACGGCCAGGCGGCCCAGGCTGACCCCGGTGGGACCGTCCAGTCCGAAGGCCAACGAGCTCCGGGCCAGCTCCACGTCGACGATGCGGTAGGTGCTGTCCGGAGCCGTCCCGACCACGTCGGCCCCGCTGGACCGCCCGATCTCCGCCGCCACCGGGTCGTCGCCTCCCACCACCCGCCGGACGCGGGCGCTGGTGACGAAGGCCTCGAAGGCGGCCCGGACGGCCTCGAAGGAGCCGTAGTGGTCGAGGTGGTCCGCCTCCACGTTGGTGACCACCGCGATGTCGGGGACCAGCGAGAGGAAGGTGCCGTCACTCTCGTCGGCCTCCACCACCAGCCACTCCCCGTCGTCCCATACCGCGTTGGTGCCGATCTCGTTCACGTCTCCCCCGATGAGGAAGGAGGGCCGCATCCCGGCCTCCACCAGCAGCAGCGCCAGCATCGAGGCCGTGGTGGTCTTGCCGTGGGTCCCGGCCACGGCCAGGCAGCGGCGGAGGGAGGCGATGGCGGCGAGCGACTCGGCCCGGGACAGCACGGCGATCCCCCTGGTCCGGGCCTCCACCACCTCGGGATTTCGTTCGGGGATGGCCGAGGACACGGTGACCAGGTCGGCGGACCCGACGTTCTCGGCGGCGTGGCCGATGGTGACGTCGATGCCGCCCCGCCGGAGACGGTCGGTCACCGCCGAGGGCTTCAGGTCGCTCCCGGTCACCAGGTGACCCATGGCCCGCAGGGCGGTGGCGATGGCACTCATGCCGGCCCCGCCGATCCCGACCACGTGCACGGTGATCGGCCGGTCGCCACGGCGGAGGAGTTCGGCCGGCGCCGCGGCGGTCACGAGGCCTCCCGACCCGGGGAGGCGGCACTGGCCTCGACCACGCGGGCCCCGGCCGCGGCGGCGTCGGGCCGGCCCAGCGCTGGGGCCGCGGCCCC
>DATCBL010000173.1:0-3698 GCA_036511875.1 Acidimicrobiales bacterium | reverse complement strand
CTCAGGGAGGAGGCCGACCTTGCCCAGCTCGGAAAACCCCTTGGCCACCTTCGTCAGCTGGCTGCCCGACCCGATGGGGACCACGACGTGGTCCGGGGCCTGCCAGCCCAGCTGCTCGGCGATTTCGAAGGCCAGCGTCTTGGAGCCCTCGGCGTAGTAGGTGCGCACGTTGACGTTGACGAAGGCCCAGCTGGGGCGCTCGCTCGTCAGCTCGGCGCACAGGCGGTTCACGTCGTCGTAGTTGCCCTCGACGGCGATGACCGTGCCGCCGTAGACGGCGGTCATGGTGACCTTGGCGGCCTCCAGGTCGTGGGGGATGAGGACGACCGAGTCCATCCCGGCCCGGGCCGCGTGGGCGGCCACCGAGTTGGCCAGGTTGCCCGTCGAGGCGCAGGCGGCCACCTTGAAGCCCAGCTGGCGCGCCTTGGTCAGCGCGACCGAGACCACCCGGTCCTTGAAGGAGCCGGTGGGGTTGGCCGTGTCGTCTTTGATCCACAGTTCACCGAGCCCGAGCTCGGCGGCCAGACGATCGGCCCGGATCAGCGGGGTGAAGCCGGCGCCCAGGTCGACCGGGCTGGCGTCCCGGACCGGAAGGAGATCGGCGTAGCGCCAGATGGTGCGCGGGCCGGCGGCGATGCGCTCCCGGGACATGGTGGCGGCCACGGCCTCGTAGTCGTAGGTCACCTCCAGCGGCCCGAAGCAGAAGTCACACACGTGCAAAGCCTCGGCAGGGTAGGCACGTCCACATTCACGGCATCGCAGCCCGGAAACGAAGTCCACAGCAGTCTCCTCATCGCTCGGGCATTGGCACCTGGTACGAGGGCCTCCCGCTGGTGCAGGTCGGAGTCTCGCTCTGGTTGCCGCGGCGTCGCAGGGCCCGGTCCCTCAGCCGCTCTGGATGATGGCGTCCATTCTTGCTGAATCTCGGGGCTCCGTCAATGCGGGAGGGGGGCCACACGGGCGGGACGACGGTCCGGGCACGCTGCCCCACCCCTGGTCCGGGTGAGCGATGATGGCACCATGTCGATCGCCCCCACACCCGGCGAGGAGCGGGGGCGCCGGTGGCCGGAGCGCCCGGAGGCCCGGGCGCTGGCCGAGGCCAAGGGCGACCACACCGTGGCGGTGTGCATCCCGGCCCGCAACGAGGCGGCCACCGTCGGACCGATCGTCCATTCGATCGTCACCGCCCTGACCGACCGGTTCGGCGGGGCGCCCCTGGTGGACGAGGTCGTGGTGGTCGACGACGGCTCCGACGACGGCACCGACGACGTGGCCCGGCGGGCCGGGGCCCTGGTCGTCCGGACCGAGTCCCGCCCCGGAGGGAAGGGCCAGGCCATGCGGTCGGCCCTCGTCGCCACCGATGCCGACCTGGTCGCCTTCGTGGACGCCGACGTGACCAACTTCGGCCCTCACTTCGTCACCGGTCTGCTGGCGCCGCTGCTGGTCGACGACTCGGTGACGCTGGTGAAGGGGTACTACCGGCGCCCCCTGGGCGGGGCTCCGGACGGGGGTGGACGGGTCACGGAGCTGATGGCCCGGCCGGTGATCGACGTCCTCTTCCCCCACCTGGCCACCATCGAGCAGCCCCTGGCCGGTGAGACCGCCGCGCCCCGAGCGGTCCTCGAGAAGTGCGGCCTGGCCGACGGGTACGCCGTCGAGCTGGCCCTGCTGATCGATGTGGCCTCCTTGTACGGCGTGGGCTCCATCGCCCAGGTCGACCTGGGGGTCCGGGCCCACCGGAACCGGCCCCTCTCCGAGCTCCGGCCCCAGGCCACCGACATCCTGCGGGCGGCCCTGGCCCGGGCCCGCCTCGTCACCCCCGACTGACGGGTCAGCCGGGCCGGGCAGAGCTCAGGCCGAGGCGCGGCCGGCCTCGCACAGGGGCCGGGCGCTCCCACTCATGACCGCCGCCGCGGAGCCGGCGACGGCCACCGTCGGCCGGCCGTCGGCCGAGGGGACCACCTGGTCCTGTCGCCCGGCGCCCAGGCCGGAGGCCAGGTCCGGGGCCACCAGCGCGGTGTCGGCCTGCTCCTTGCGACGGCTGGGGACCAGCAGGGCGGTGATGGCGCCGACCGCCACCACCGCGGCCCCGGCGTAGACGGCCACGGTCATCCCGTTGACGTAGGACTGGCCCGAGGCGTAGCTGCCCCGGGAGCTGAAGATGGCGCCCAACACGGCGATCCCCAGCACCCCGCCCAGCTCCCGGAAGGCGGCGTTGGCCCCGGAGGCCACGCCCTCGAGGGAGCGGGGCACCGCACCGAGGACCAGCGAGGCCAGAGGCACGAAGAACAGGGTCATCCCGACGCCGCAGAGAAGGAACGGGGCCACCAGCGCGGCGTAGGGCGTGGTCGGCGTGGTGACCGTGGCCAGCCAGGCCAGGCCCACGGCCTGCAGGGACAGACCGGTGACCACCAGGGGCTTGCCACCCCAGCGCTCGGACAGCTGGCCCACCACCGGGGCCAGCAGCATGGGCATGGCCGTCCAGGGCAGGATCCGCACCCCGGCGGCCAGTGGGGAGAGCCCTTGGACCACCTGGAGGAACTGGACCAGGAAGAAGATGGCCCCGAACATCCCGAAGCTGAACAGCATCGCCGTCACGTTGACCGAGGAGAAGCCGCGGTCGCGGAACAGCCGGATGTCCAGCATCGGATGGTCCGACCGCAGCTCCCAGACGGCGAAGCCCACCAGGGCCAGCGCTCCGACCACGAACGAGGCGAGCACCGTGGTGCTGGTCCACCCGTGGCTGTTGCCCTCGACCAGGCCGAGGACCACCCCGAGCAGCCCGATGCTGACCATGACCACGCCCACCAGGTCGAGGCGGGCCCGGGCCCCCCGGGACTCGGACAGCTTCCACCAGGCCAGCGGGATCAGGACCAGGCCGACCGGGACGTTGAGCCAGAAGATGTACTGCCAGGACCACCCGCTGGTCACCGCTCCGCCGACCAGCGGCCCGAGCGCCACGGCGGCACCGCCGATGGCCCCCCAGATCCCGAGGGCGACGTTGCGCCGCTCGGGGGGCACGGCCGCGCTCAACAGGGTGAGCGAGAGCGGCATGATCATGGCCCCACCGGCCCCTTGCACGGCCCGGGCCATGACCAGCACGCCGATGCTGGGTGCTAGGGCGGCCACCGCCGAGGCCCCGGTGAACACCGCGATGCCGAGCACGAAGATGCGCCGGCGCCCGAAGCGCTCGCCCATCGCCGCGGCCGACAGGAGCAGCACGGCGAAGGTCAGGGTGTAGGCATTGACCGTCCACTCCAGACCGGACAGGCCGGCGTGGAGGTGCTCACGGATGACCGGCAGGGCCGTCGACACCACCAGGTTGTCCAGCGACGCCATGAACAGGGCCATCCCGGTGATGACCACGGCCCACACGGCCCGGGACCGGGTCCGGTCGCCGTCGGTCGGAGCTCCCCCGCCCGGGCCCTCGCCCCGGCCGGCGGCCGTCGGGATGGACGCCGTGTTCGTCGCGGGCATCGGACCGGCGGCCGGTGCCGGATCAGCGGTGGCCTGGGCGGCGTGCTCGGTCCCGACGTCGGTCCCTGGCCGCTCCGAGCCGCGCCCGCGCCGGGCCCACGGTCTGGCCCCGGCGGTCCGCCACCTTCTTGATTGTGAGTGATCACTAGCTGTGCGGGGCAAAAAAAGAGGGACGGTGAAGGGCTGATTCATGCGGGTACCTCCTGGTTGGCGGCCTGGTC
>DATCBL010000172.1:0-4046 GCA_036511875.1 Acidimicrobiales bacterium | reverse complement strand
AAGCGGCTGTTGGCTGCCCACAGCGGTGCCGTCATGGTCTCGGCCCGGACCGGTGAGGGGATCGACGGGCTCCTGGAGACCATGGGCGACCGCCTCCGGGTGGGGGACCGGGTGGTGGAGCTGGTCATCCCGTGGGCCCGGGGCGACATCCTGGCCGCCGTGCACCGCGAGGGGGAGATCGTGGGCGAGGTGGCCGGGGAACTGTCGACCCGCATCCAGGTGATCCTGGACGACGTGGGGACGTTCCGCTTCCGGGAGTTCGTGGCCTCGTGAGCGCCGATCCGGTCGTGGCTTCCGGCCGCGACGCGCCGGCGCCCGGCCCCCCGGGATTCACCCCGCCGCCGTATCCCTACGACCGGCTGGCCGATGTTCGGGCGCGGGCCGAGGACCGGTTCGGACCCCACGGCGGACTGGTGGACTGCTCCATCGGCACGCCATGCGACCCGCCGCCGCGGGCGGTCCTCGGGGCAATGGCCGCCTCCGACAGCGAACGGGGCTATCCGGCTTCGGCCGGGTCACCGGCCTACCGGCGGTCCGCCGCGGCCTGGTTGGGACGTCGCTTCGGGGTCTCGGTCGACCCCGAGCACCAGCTGGCGGCCTGCGTCGGCACCAAGGAGTTCGTGGCCTCGGCGGCGCAGTACCTCCGCCTCCGGACCCCGGGCCGGGACACCGTGCTCTATCCGTCCATCTCGTACCCCACCTACGCCATGGGCGCGCTCCTCGGGGGGTGCCGGCCGGTGCCGGTGCCCGAGCTGCCGGGCGGCGGGCCCGACCTTGCCTCGGTCGACGAGGCAGATATCGACCGGGCGCTGGTCCTCTGGGTCAACGCTCCGTCCAACCCCACTGGTCGGCTCACCGATCTCGACCGGGCGGCGGCGTGGGGGAGGGAGCACCGGATCCCAGTGCTCTCCGACGAGTGCTATGCCGAGTTCACCTGGGACGGGGTCCCGCGCACCATCCTGTCCTCCGGCGTCGAAGGGGTGGTGGCGGTCCACTCGCTCTCCAAGCGCTCCAACCTGGCCGGGGTGCGGGCCGGGTTCTTCGCCGGCGACTCCGACCTGGTGGGATTCCTGCTCGACGTCAGACGCCATGCCGGGCTGATGGTCCCCGGACCCGTCCAGGCTGGAGCGGTGGTGGCGTTCGACGACGACGCCCACGTCGAGGCCCAGCGGCTCCGGTATCGGCAGCGACTGGAGTTCCTCGGTGGCGAGCTGTCCACCGCCGGCCTCCCCTCGGCCTTCCCGGCCGGGGGTTTCTACCTGTGGGTCCCGGTGCCGGAGGGTCCGGACGTCACCGGGTGGTCGGTGGCCGAGGCCCTGGCCCTCGACGTCGGCCTGCTGGTCAGCCCGGGCGACCTCTACGGGCCCGTCGGGGCCGGGTTCGTCCGGGTGGCCGTGGTCCAGCCCATGGACCGCCTGCGGCTGGTGGCGGACCGGCTGTCCCGACTGGAGCGACTCTCCGGTCTCTGAGCGCCGGCCTCCCCTGGGATGTGTCCCGCCTCCCGGTTCCGGCCGGCGCCGGCGGACCCAGGGCTAACGTCGGGCCATGGCAGATCTCCAGTCCCAGATCGAAGGGTTGTGGTCCCGGGCCGGCGAGCTGGGCCCGGGCGACACCGACGCGTTGGCGGTGGTCACCGAAGCCATCGAGCTGCTCGATAGCGGCACGGCCCGGGTGGCCGAGATCGACCCGGTCTCCGACCAGGTGATCGTCCACCAGTGGCTGAAGCAGGCCATCCTCCTCCTCTTCCGCCTGAAGGCCATGGAGACGGTGGAGGTGGGACCGTTCGAGTTCGCCGACAAATTGCCCCTGAAGAAGGACTATGCCGCGGCCGGAGTGCGGGTGGTGCCGGGCGCCTCGGCCCGCTGGGGGTCGTTCTTGGGCAACGGGGTCATCTGCATGCCGAGCTTCGTGAACATCGGGGCCCGGGTGGGGGCGGGCACAATGGTGGACACCTGGGCCACCGTCGGCTCCTGCGCCCAGATCGGTGAGCAGGTCCACCTGTCGGGGGGGGTCGGGATCGGAGGGGTCCTGGAGCCGGCCCAGGCGGCCCCGGTGATCATCGAGGACGAGGTGATGATCGGGAGCCGCTGCATGATCACCCAGGGGGCCCGGGTGGGGCGGGGGTCGGTGCTGGGAGAGGGGACCATCCTGAACCCTTCCATCCCGGTCATCGACGCCGAGACCGGAGTAGAGCTGGGCCGGGGCCATGTGCCGCCGTGGTCGGTGGCCGTCCAGGCCTCCCGCCGCCGGGAGTTCCCCGGGGGGGAATTCTTCCTTCCCTGCGTGCTGGTGATCTCGCGACTGACCGAGGGCGAGCGGCACGACAAGGCCCGACTCAACGACATCCTCCGGCACCACGGGGTGTCGGCGTGACCGTCGAGCCGGTGACGGGCGGCGCCACCATGCCCGACGGCCTCTTCGGGATGGCCACCGCCCTGGTGGCCATCCCTTCGGTGAGCCACGTGGAGGGCCCGATGGCCGACGCGGTCGAAGCGGCCCTCCGCCTCTGCCCGTGGTTGTCGGTCGAGCGGGTGGGCGACAACGTCGTGGCCCGCACCCAGCTGGGCCGCGACCAGCGGCTCCTCCTCGCCGGCCATCTGGACACCGTCCCCCCGAGCGGCGGCAACGAGGAGCCGCGGATCGAAGGGGAGACCCTCTACGGGGTCGGTGCGGCCGACATGAAGGGCGGCGTGGCCGTCTTCTTGCACCTGGCCGGGACCACCCCCGAGCCCTCGGTGGACGTGACCTGGTGCTTCTATGCCTGCGAGGAGGTCGGCCGGGAGTTCAGCGGGCTGCAGCTCCTCTGGGACCAGCGACCCGAACTGCTGGCCGCCGACGCCGCCATCCTGGGCGAGCCCACCGGGGGGGTCGTCGAGGCCGGCTGCCAGGGCACCCTGCGGGTCCGCATCTCCCTCATGGGGCGCCGGGCCCACACCGCCCGGCCCCACACCGGCCGGAACGCCATCCACCGACTGGCCCCGCTGCTGGCCACCGTGAGCGGTTATCACGGTCGACGGCCGGTGCTCGACGGCTGCGAGTACGTCGAGCAGCTCCAGGCGGTCGATGTCTCGGGCGGGGTGTCCGCCAACGTGGTGCCCGACGAGGCATCGCTCCTGATCAACCACCGGTTCGCCCCGGACCGGACCCCCGGGCAGGCCGAGGCGGCCCTTCGGGAGCTGCTCGGCCCCCAGCTCGAGCCGGGGGACCGGTGGGAGCTCGTCGACAGCGCCGCCGGTGCGCCGCCGGCGCTGGACCATCCGGTGCTGGCCGGACTGGTGGAGGCCACCGGCAGCCCGCCGCAGGCCAAGCAGGGGTGGACGGACGTGTCGTCGCTGTGGGCCCACGGGATCCCGGCGGCCAACTTCGGCCCGGGGGATCCCCTGGTGGCCCACACGCCGCACGAGCACGTCTCCTCCGGCGATCTCGAGCGGGCCGCGGCCGTGCTCGGCTCGCTGCTGGTGACCGAGCGGTAGGGTCGGTCCATGGCCATCGAGACGCGCACCCTGGGCTCCGTCGGCCTCGAGGTCTCCGCCGAGGGCTTGGGCTGCATGGGGATGAGCGAGTTCTACGGGAAGGGCGACGACGACGAGTCCGTCGCCACCATCCATCGGGCCCTCGATCTCGGGGTGAGCTTCCTCGACACCTCGGACATGTACGGCCCCTACCTCAACGAGCAGCTGGTCGGTCGGGCCATCGCCGATCGCCGGGACGAGGTGGTGCTGGCCACCAAGTTCGGGATCTCGCGGGGCCCCGATCCCGCCGACCGGACCGTCCGGGGGGATGCGGCCTACGTCAGGCAGGCCTGCGACGCCTCGCTCGGACGCCTCGGCGTGGACCACATCGACCTCTACTACCAGCACCGTACCGACGGGAAGGTCCCCATCGAGGAGACCGTCGGCGCCATGGCCGAGCTGGTGGCCGACGGGAAGGTCCGGTTCTTGGGCCTGTCCGAGGCCCTGCCCGACACCCTGCGGCGGGCCTCCGCCGTCCACCCCATCGCCGCCCTCCAGTCCGAGTGGTCGCTGTGGAGCCGCGACCTCGAGGGA
>DATCBL010000171.1:0-2277 GCA_036511875.1 Acidimicrobiales bacterium | reverse complement strand
TGATGTCGCAGGCTGAGGCCAGCACCCCGGTGGCGACCACGGCGACGGCCACGACGGCCCCGGTGAGTTGGCTCTTCACCGCGGCGATAGTAGCGGTTGCCGGCGGCCCGGAGCCCCCGGGCCCTGGTCCCCGGTCCGGGGGTCAGTCGGCCGGCACCAGCTCCGAGAGCAGGGCCACCAGCCCCAGGGCGTACCCGGTGCCGGCGGGCGGCACGGCCACCGGCATCAGCAGGCGGTGCTGGTCGGCCTGGTAGGTGGCGCCCGGGGCCAGGCGGCGGAGCCGGACCTCCGCCGAGGCGGGCAGGGAGATCGGGGACAGCTTCACCGAGGCCCGGTCGGTGCTCCGACCCATGCCGCCGCGGGGGGCGGTGACGTTGACGTCGGTGATCCCGAGCCTCAGGCACTCCACCCGCAGCCGGGCCACGTCGAGGAGGGCGGCGGCCGGGCCGGGCAGGGGTCCGAACCGGTCCTCCCACTCGGTGCGGACGTCCTCGATCTGCTCCTCGGAGCGCACCCCGGTGAGCCGGCGGTAGGCCTCCAGCCGGACGTCCTCCGCCTCGACGTAGGTGGCCGGCAGATGGGCGGCGTCGGGCAGGTCGAGCTTGAGCTCCACCGGCCGGGGGCGGGGCTCGCCCTTCAGATCCGACACCGCCTCGGAGACCATCTGGACGTAGAGGTCGTAGCCGATGGCGGCGATGTGGCCGGACTGGTCCCGGCCCAGCAGGTTGCCCGCCCCCCGGATCTGCAGGTCGCGCAGGGCGATCTTGAACCCCGAGCCCAGCTCGTTGTGGTCCCCGATGGTCCGGAGCCGCTCGTAGGCCTGCTCCGAGAGGACCCGGTCCACCGGATGGAACAGGTAGGCGTAGGCCCGCTGGCCGGCCCGGCCGACCCGGCCCCGCAGCTGGTGGAGCTGGCCCAGGCCGAGCAAATCGGCCCGGTCCACCACCAGGGTGTTGACCGTGGGCATGTCGATGCCCGACTCGATGATGGTGGTGCACACCAGCACGTCGTAGGCCCCCTCCCAGAAGTCCAGCACCACCTTCTCCAGCGTCCCCTCGTCCATCTGGCCGTGGGCCACCGCCACCCGGGCCTCGGGGGCCATCCGGCTCACCCGCTGGGCCACCGCGTCGATGTCCTGGACCCGGTTGTGGACGTAGAAGACCTGGCCCTCGCGCAGCAGCTCGCGGCGGATGGCCTCGGACGCCGCCGCCTCCTCGAACTCGCCGACGTGGGTGAGGATGGGCCGGCGGGCGGCCGGCGGGGTGTTGACCATCGACAGGTCGCGGATGCCGGTCAGGGCCATCTCCAGGGTGCGGGGGATGGGGCTGGCCGTCAGGGTCAGCACGTCGATCCCGTCGGACATGGCCTTGATCGACTCCTTGTGGGAGACCCCGAAGCGCTGCTCCTCGTCCACCACCAGCAGGCCCAGCTTCTTGAAGGTCACGTCCTCGCCCAGCAGACGGTGGGTGCCGATCACCACGTCCACCGATCCGTCGGCCAGGCCGGCCAGTACCGTCCGGGCCTGGGCGTTGGTCAGGAACCGGCTCAGCATCTCGACCCTCATCGGAAAGGGCGCGTAGCGCTCGGCGAAGGTCTGGGTGTGCTGGCTGGCCAACAGGGTGGTGGGCACCAGCACCGCGGCCTGGTAGCCGTCCTGCACCGCCTTGAACACGGCCCGGATGGCCACCTCGGTCTTGCCGAAGCCCACGTCCCCGCAGACCAGGCGGTCCATGGGCTGGGGCCGCTCCATGTCGGACGTGACCTCCTCGATGGCCCGCAACTGGTCGGCGGTCTCGATGAAGGGGAACGACGACTCCAGCTCGGCCTGCCAGGGAGTGTCGGGGCCGAAGGCGTGGCCGGTCACCTGCAGCCGGCGCCGGTACAGGGCCACCAGCTCCTCGGCGATCTCGTGGACCGCGGCGCGGGCCTTGGACCGGGCCCGCTGCCACTCCGAGCCCCCGAGCCGGCTGACCGCCGGCGAGTCGCCGCCGGCGTAGGGGGTGAGGACGTCGATCTGGTCGGTGGGCAGGTAGAGCCGGTCGCCGCCGCGGTACTCGAGGAGCAGGTAGTCACGGGTGGCTCCCCCCATGGTGCGGGCCACCATCCCCCCGTAGACGGCCACCCCGTGCTGGCGGTGGACCACGTAGCTCCCGGGGGCCAGGTCGTCGAAGAACCCGTCAACCGGCCGGGCCCGGGTGCGGGCCTGGCGGTGGGGACGGCGCCGGCCGGTGACGTCGGACTCGGTCAGAACCGCCACCTTCGCCGCCGGCAGCACGA
>DATCBL010000170.1:0-4950 GCA_036511875.1 Acidimicrobiales bacterium | reverse complement strand
GTTCAAGCACGTGGCCGGGGCCGTCCCGACCAACGGCCCCGGCCCCAACTCGCTGCTCCAGAACAACCCGCTGGTCCTCATCCACCCGCCCATGCTCTACCTCGGCCTGGTCGGGTTCACCCTGCCCTTCGCCTTCGCCGTCGCCTCGCTGATCACCGGCCGGCTCGACGAGGACTGGCAGGGGGAGACCCGGCGGTGGACCCTGTTCGCCTGGGCCTTCCTGACCATGGGCATCCTGCTCGGAGCCTGGTGGTCCTACCAGGTCCTCGGCTGGGGCGGGTTCTGGGGGTGGGACCCGGTCGAGAACGCCGCCCTCCTGCCCTGGCTGGTGGGCACGGCCTACCTCCACTCGGTGATGGTGCAGCAGCGCCGCGGGCTCCTGCGGATCTGGAACCTCTCGCTGGTGGTGGCGGCGTTCAGCCTGACCATCCTCGGGACCTTCCTGACCCGCTCCGGGGTCATCCAGTCGGTGCACTCGTTCTCCGAGTCGACCATCGGGCCTCTGCTGCTCGGGTTCTTCGGGCTGGTCCTCTGCACCGGGGTGGGGCTGATCGCCTGGCGGGGCGACCGGCTGCGGTCGGCCGGGGGCATCGACGCGCCGGTCAGCCGCGAGGGGGCCTTCCTGGCCAACAACGTCCTCTTCGTGGGGTTCGCCCTGGTGGTGCTGTTGGGCACGGTCTTCCCCCTCCTCTACGAGGCCCTCGACCACGGCACCCAGGTCGGGGTGGGGGCCCCGTACTTCAACCGGTTCTTCGTGCCGGTCGGGCTGGCCCTGCTCTTCCTGATGGCGGTGGCCCCCGCCCTCCCGTGGCGGAAGACCACCATCGAGGTGATGCGGGGCCGGCTGGCCGTCCCGGCCATCCTCGGGGTGGCGGTGGTGGTGGCCTGCGTCCTGTCCGGCGTCCGCGGGGCGGCGCCCCTGTTGGCCTTCGGGCTCGGCGCCTTCGCCGCCGCCTCGGCCGGTCGCGCCCTGGTGCTTTCGGTGCGGGGGGCCTACCGGGGGGGCCGTTCGGCCGGTGCCTCCCGAGGGCGCGCCGCGCTCACCGGGTGGCGCGGCTTCGTGGGGCGGGCCAACGGGGGCATGGTGGTCCACATCGGCGTGGTGGTGGTGGCCGTCGGCCTGGCCGCGGCCACGTCGTACCTCCAGCGGGGCCAGCTCCACCTGGCCGCCGGGCAGACGGGCACCTTCTCGGGCCACACCGTCCAGTTCGTGGGCACCCGGGTGGTGTCCACCCCGTCGCACTCGTCGTACCAGGCCGTCCTGCGGGTCGACGGGGGCGGGCTGTTCTACCCGGCGGTCAGCCAGTTCGGCACCGGGAACGCCACCGTGGGCACCCCGGCCATCGACTCCAGCTGGAGCAACGACCTCTACCTGACCATCGCCACCAACCCCAAAGGGGCGGTGTGGGCGTTCGGGGTGGTCGAACAGCCGCTGGTCATGTGGCTGTGGGTCGGTGCCGGCATCATCGGGTTCGGCTCGGTCCTGTCGGCCATCCCCGGGCGGCGTCGTCGTCCCACCGACCCGGTCTCGGCACCGGTGGTCGAGGTGGCCCCGCCGGTGGCCAGCGGTGACACCACCCCGGTGGCCGGTCCCGAGGACCGACCGGACGTCGAGGCCGATCCGCTCCCGGTGGCCACCGGGGGCCCGTCGTGAGCGTCGGCCCCGGGGTCGACGGGCCGACCGGGTCGCCCACCTCCCCCCCGCCGCCGGCCCCCGGCCGGCACACGGCCCGCTGGGTCGCCGTCTTCGTCCTCATCGTCTCCGCCGGGCTGGTGGCCGTCCTGGCCACCCGGCCCTCGGCCCAGACCGTCGAGGCCAGAAACCCGTTGGTCGACACCCACGCCGTCGCCCCGCCCGTCGCCGGCGCCACCGTGGTCGGGACCTCGTACCGCCTGCCCCGGGCCCCCGGCCACTACGTGGTGCTCAACTTCTTCGCCAGCTGGTGCGTCCCCTGCCAGGAGGAGGGCCCCGAGCTGGTGGCGTTCCAGTTCCAGCACCACCTCCGCGGCGACGCCTCGGTGCTCAGCGTGGTGTTCGAGGACACCATCGGGGATGCCCGCGCCTACCAGCAGAAGTTGGGGGTCACCTGGCCGACCATGGCCGACAACGACGGCGCCCTGGCCCTGGCCTACGGGGTGCGGTCGGATCCGACCTCGTTCCTCATCGCCCCCGACGGCCGGGTGGTGGCCTCGGTGACCGGAGGGGCCACGGCGCAGGGACTGAACCAGCTGGTGGCCCGGGCCGAGGCCAGCGGGTACGGCACGTGAGCGGGCCGGGCCGGTGAGGAGGCCCCGGTTCGGGCTGTGGACGGTGCTCGGCGCCGTGCTGGTGGTGGCCCTGGTCCTGGGCAGCGGCATCCTCACCTCGTCCCCCCCGACCGACGCCCAGCGCGCCGCGGCCGTCGAGTCCGTGGTGCGCTGCCCGACCTGCGAGGACCTCTCGGTGGCCCAGTCCACTGCCCCGACCGCGGTGGCCGTCCGGGCCGCCGTCACCCAGCAGATCGCCGAGGGGCGCTCCGACCCGCAGGTCGAGGCCTACCTGGTCGACCGGTACGGCTCCTCGATCGTCCTCGACCCCCCGGCCCGCGGCTGGTCGCTGCTCGTCTGGCTGCTGCCACTCCTCGGCGGGGGTGCCGCCGTCGCCGCGCTGGTGGTCGTGCTGGTCCGCCGCCGACGGCTGTCCGAGCAGGACGGCGGTGGACCGGGAACCGGCCCCGGGCCGGAGCTGATGCCCGAGGTGGCCGCCGAACGCCGCACCTTCCTGGCCCGGTCGCTGGCCGATGCCGACGCCGAATACCTAGCCGGCGACCTCTCCGATCAGGACTACCTGGCCCTGCGCCAACGGGACCTGGTGCGCCTGGCCGCGCTGGAGGCCCGGATGGGCCGGGCCGCGGCCGCGGCGGTCGAGCCGGAGCCGGCAATGGCCCACGCCTCGGTGGCGGTCGACGAGCGGGTGCCCGGGGTCGGCGTCGCCGCCGCCCACCGCGCCGAGACCGGCGCGTCGGCTCCCGGGGCCGAGGGGCGACCCCGGCGGCGGCTGCGGCGGAGCACCTGGTTCCTGGTCGTCGGCTGCCTGTGCCTGACCTCGGCCCTCGTCCTGGCCGTGACCACCTTCGCCTCGGGCCGGCAGCCGGGCCAGTCGGCCACCGGCACCTTCGCCCAGACCGCGGCCCAGCAGACCGAGGAGAGCCTGGCCCAGGCGGCCACCGACGAGAACCAGGGCCAGGTGGGCGAGGCCGCTCAGCTCTACCAGTCGGTCCTCCACCAGCACGCCGACAACGAGGTGGCCCTGGCCCAGTTGGGCTGGCTCGAATTCGAGACCGGCCACCAGGGGAACAGCGCCTCGCTCATGGCCGACGCCCGGGCCAAGCTCCTCCGGGCCGTCCGGCTCGACCCCTCGGACTACGCCGCCCGCCTCTACCTGGGCACCCTGCTGCTGCAGCGGGACGCCGACGCCACCGGGGCGGTGGCCCAGTACCGGCAGTTCCTGGCCGACCGCCCGCCGGCGGCGCTGTTGGCCCAGGCCGGGCCCGAGATCCGCTCGGCCTTCCAGCAGGCCGGGATGCCCGTGCCGGCCTCGGTGCCCGGCGCCTGAGCCCCGCACCGAGGCCGCTCACGGGACCAGGACGGCCTTGCCCCGGACGCTCCGGTCGATCAGCCCGGTCATCACCGCCGCCGCCTGGTCGAGGGGGAAGGCCACCGGCTCCACCGGGTGCAGGCGGCCCGAGCCCACCATCTCCATCAGCTGGGCGATGAGGTCCCGATTGCCGATCGGGTCCTTGAAGGTCCACCCGCCCCAGTCCACCCCGATGACCGTCCGGTTGTTGAGTAGCACCTGGTTGAGCGGGACCGAGGCGATGGGGCCCGAGGCGAACCCGATCACGCAGAACCGGCCGAGGTGCCCGGTGGCCCGCAGGGCCGGCTCGCTGTGACGGCCGCCCACCGGATCGACGACCAGGTCCACCCCGCCGCCGGAGAGCTCGCGGGCCCGCGCCTTCAGGTCCTCCTCCTCGTAGGCGATGGTGGCCTCGGCCCCCATGGACCGGGCCGCCTCGAGCTTGTCCGGGGTGGAGGCGGCGGCGATGACCCTGGCCCCGAGCGCGGTGGCGATGTCGACGGCGGCCAGGCCCACCCCGCCGCCGGCCCCGAGCACCAGCACCCACTCGCCCGGGGCCAGCGTGGTCCGCCGGGTGAGGGTGAACAGCATGGTGCAGTAGCTCTGGATGAGCGCCGCCCCCGGGGCGAACCCGAGGCGGTCCGGCATGCGCACCAGCGACAGGGCCGGCACCACGGCCTGGTCGGCGAAGCCGCCGAACCCGACGAAGGCCATGACCCGGTCGCCCACCCTGACCCCGGCCACCCCCGGCCCGAGGGCGGAGACCTCACCGGCGATCTCGCTGCCCGGCACGAACGGGGTGGTCGGCTTGAGCTGGTACCGGCCCTCACAGATGAGCCCGTCGACGTAGTTGACGCCGGCGGCCCGTACGTCCACCACCACCTGCCCCTCGCCCGGAGCCGGGACCGGGCGGTCCTCGGTGACCAGTGACTCGAGGGGCCCCAACTCGTGACAGACCACGGCGCGCATGGAGCGAACCTACCGGGTGGCCAGCGCCGGGCCTAGCCGCGGAGGGCCCGGAGCTCCCCGACCACGCGGGGAAAGCACCCCTCGAACGCCTCGATGTCGGGCTCTGTGGTCGACCAGCCCACCGAGAGGCGGAGCGACCGGTCGGCGTTCACCCCCATGGCCTCCAGCACCGGTGAGGGTTCGAGGGACTCCGACGAGCAGGAGGAGCCCGAGTGGACGGCCACCCCGGCCTGGTCCAGGCCGAGGAGCACCGGCTCGGCCTCGACCCCCTCGATGCCCAGGCACACGATGTGGGGGAGGCGATCGGACGGGTTGCCGAACCGGTCGACCCCGGAGACGGCGACGGCGATGCTCGCCAGCCGATC
>DATCBL010000169.1:0-3434 GCA_036511875.1 Acidimicrobiales bacterium | reverse complement strand
CGGACGTTGTCGTAGGGGGAGTAGGCCTTCATCACGGCGTAGATCTCGGGATCCTCCATCGGATTTCCCCACTCCTCCCACTCGAGCACGGTCAGCGGCAGCGTCTCGTCCAAGATGGTGGTCAGGCAGTCGACGAAGGGCACCTCGGCCACCATGGCCCGGAACAGCCCCGGGGCCAGGTTGGCCGCCGCCCCCATCAGCAGGCCCCCGGCGCTGCCGCCCCGGGCCACCAGCTGCTCGGGCGTGGTCCATCCCTGGTCGATCAGGGCGTGGGCACAGGATACGAAGTCGGTGAAGGTGGTGGGCTTGGCGAGGAGCTTGCCCTGCTCGTACCAGGACCGGCCCATCTCACCGCCGCCCCGGACGTGGGCGATGGCGAACACGAAGCCCCGGTCGAGGAGGCTGAGGCGCAGCGACGAGAAGGTCGGGTCGATGGACACCTCGTAGGAGCCGTACCCGTAGAGCAGGCAGGGCGCGGGTCGCTCGGGCCCGGGGTCCCCGACCCGGTCGGGGCGGTAGACGAGCGACAGGGGGATCCGGGTCCCGTCGTGGGCGGTGGCCCAGTGGCGGGCGGTGCGGTAGAGGCCCGGGTCGAAGTCGCCCAGCACCGGCTGGCGCTTCAGGAGCGTCGTGGCGCCGGTGTCGACGTCCAGGTCGTAGACGGAACGGGGGGTCACCAGCGAGGTGTACTCGTAGCGGAGGGTCCTCGACTCGTACTCGGGGTTGGCCCCACCCCACACGGTGGCCGGGGACTCCGGCCGGTCGATGGCCGTCGAGGTCCCCGAGGCGGCGTCGATCACCCGGGCCCGGGTCTCACCCCCCTCCCGCTCGTAGACCACCAGGTGGTCGGCGAAGGGGTCGACGGCGTCGAGCCTCACGCCGGCCCGGGCCGGGATGACCTCGCGCCACGAGGCCCGCCCCGGGGAGTCGTCGGGCGCCTCCATCAACCGGAAGTCCTCGGCGCCGTCGTTGGTCACGATGAGGAACCGACTGTCCCGACCGGCCGACGGGTCGCCCCGGTCGTGGTCGACGGTGTACTCGATTCCCTGGCGCCGGGGCTCGATCACCGCGAACCGGCCCTCGGGGTCGTCGGCCCGGAGGGCGCGGTACTCCGAGGTGACCTTGGAGTCCAGGCCGAGCAGCACGTACCGGTCGTCCTTGGTCCGCCCGACCCCGACGTAGAAGCGGTGGTCCGGCTCCTCGTAGACCAGGGCGTCGGCGCCGGGCTGGGTGCCGACCCGGTGCCGCCACACCTGGTACGGCCGCATGGCCTCGTCGACCCGCACGTAGAACACGGTGGCGTTGTCGTTGGCCCAGGCCACGCCGTAGGAGGTGTCCTCGAGGGCCTCGGCCGAGGCCCGGCCGGTGGAGAGGTCGGTGAAGCGCATGGTGTAGCGCTCGCCGCCGGTGGTGTCGGTGGAGTACGCCAACCAGCGGTGGTCCGGGCTGACCTCGAGGGCCCCCACCGCGAAGTACTCGTGGCCCCGGGCCAGTTCGTTCTCGTCCAACAGGACCTCTTCGTCCTCCGGCCGGGCGTCCGGGGTCCCGGCGGCCCTTAGTGCCCCGGGGTCCGCTCCGTCGGGGCCGGTCCCCCCGGGCCCCACCGGTCGCCGGCAGTGGATGCCGTAGCTGCTGCCCTCCACGGTGCGCCCGTAGTAGAAGAAGGGGCCCTTGCGGACCGGGACCGACAGGTCGGTCTCCTCGATCCGGGCCACCATCTCGTCGTAGAGGGCCTGGCGGAGGCGATCGGTGCCGGACAGCACGGCCTGGGTGTAGGCGTTCTCGGCCTCGAGGTGGGCGATGACGGCCGGATCGTCCTTGTCCCGGAGCCAGTACCAGTCGTCGACCCGGACGTCGCCGTGGGCCTCGAGCCGCACCGGGCGTCGTTCGGGCTCCGAGGGCCGCACGATCGGCGCGCCGGGTCCCGAGGGGGGTGGGCCTGCCATCCGACCAGGATGGCACGACTTTCCGGCCCCGAGGGCGGCATGCCGCTCTGCCCCTGCCGTGGGGTTGTTACTATCTGTATAGGGGAAATAGCAGCCCGACCGGGCGGCCCCCCAGGAGCCCACATGACGACCACCGATCTCGACCTCGGAAAATACAAGCTTGGGTGGTCCGACGAAGAGGACTACGTCTTCAAGCCCAAGAAGGGCCTCAACGAGTCGATCGTCCGCGAGATGTCGGCCATGAAGAAGGAGCCGGAGTGGATGCGCGACTTCCGGCTCCGCGCCCTGCAGCGCTTCGAGAAGCGCCCGATGGCCGAGTGGTTCGCCGTCAACATGCCCGACCTGGACTTCGACGACATCTACTACTACATCAAGCCGACCTCGGGTCAGGTCGAGGACTGGAACGACCTTCCCGACGCCATCAAGAACACCTACGAGAAGCTGGGGATCCCCGAGGCGGAGCGCAAGTACCTGGCCGGCGTGACCGCCCAGTACGAGTCCGAGGTGGTGTTCCACCGCAACCGCGAGGACCTCGAGGCCCTGGGCATCATCTTCTGCGACATGGACACGGCGGTCCGCGACTACCCGGACCTGGTCCGCAAGTACTTCGGGACCATCATCCCTCCCAACGACAACAAGTTCGCCGCCCTCAACTCGGCCGTGTGGTCGGGGGGGTCGTTCATCTACGTCCCGCCCAACGTGGTGGTCGACCAGCCCCTGCAGGCCTACTTCCGGATCAACGCCGAGAACATGGGCCAGTTCGAGCGGACGCTCATCATCGCCGACGTCGGTTCCCAGGTGCACTACATCGAGGGGTGCTCGGCGCCGGTGTACACCAGTGACTCGCTGCACTCGGCGGTGGTGGAGCTGGTGGCCCTCGAGGGGTCCAGGATCACCTACACCACCATCCAGAACTGGTCCAACAACGTCTACAACCTGGTGACCAAGCGGGCCCGGGCCGAGGCCGAGGCCCACGTGGAGTGGATCGACGGAAACATCGGCTCCCGCCTGACCATGAAGTACCCCAGCGTGTACCTGATGGGGCCCAAGGCCTCAGGAGAGGTGCTCTCGGTGGCCTATGCCGGGGCCGGCCAGCACCAGGACGCCGGGGCCAAGATGATCCACGCCGCTCCCGAGACCACGTCGACCATCGTTTCCAAGTCGATCTCCAAGGACGCCGGCATCACCACCTACCGCGGCCTGGTCCACGTCGACGAGGGAGCCAAGCACGCCAAGAGCTTCGTCCGGTGCGACGCGCTCCTCCTCGACGACACCGCCGTATCGGAGACCAAGCCGTACATGGAAGTGGCCGAGCGGGACGCCCGCATCGGGCACGAGGCCACGGTGTCCAAGGTCGGGGACGACCAGCTCTTCTACCTGATGAGCCGGGGACTGTCCGAGACCCAGGCCATGGGGATGATCGTCAACGGATTCATCGAGCCGATCACCCGGACCCTGCCCATGGAGTACGCCGTCGAGTGGAGCCGC
>DATCBL010000168.1:0-10689 GCA_036511875.1 Acidimicrobiales bacterium | reverse complement strand
ATCGGCCCCCGCCTGGGCCTCCCCTACGCCGTGGTCCTCCACGGGGCCGAGGTGGCCATCCCCGGACGCCTCCCGGCCAGCCGCCAGCTGCTGGCCCACGTACTCCGCCACAGCGCCCTGGCCATCTCGGCCGGCCGCTATCCGGCTGCCGAGGCGGCCCGGGTGGTCCGCCGGGGCGCCATGCCCCCGGTGGTGGAGATCCCCCCGGGCGTCGACCTCGAGCGGTTCCGGCCCCTCAGCCCAGACGAGCGCGCCGGGGTCCGCTCCGACCTCGGGCTCCCGGCCGACGGGCCGCTGGTGGTCAGCGTCAGCCGCCTGGTGCCCCGCAAGGGGATGGACGTGCTCATCGACGTGGCCGTCCGGCTCCGGGCCGAGCGACCCGACCTGACCGTGGCCATCGCCGGTCGCGGCCGGGACTCGGACCGGCTGGCCGGCCGGGTGGCCGAGTACTCGGCCCCGGTCCGCCTGCTCGGGGGGGTGTCCGATGCCGACCTCCCCCGGCTGGTCGGCGCGGCGGACCTCTTCGTCATGCTGTGCCGGAGCCGGTGGCTGGGCCTCGAGCAGGAGGGGTTCGGGATCGTCTTCCTCGAGGCCGCGGCGGCGGGCGTGCCCCAGGTGGCCGGGCGCTCCGGTGGCGCCGGAGAGGCGGTGGAGGACGGGGTCACCGGCCGAGTGGTCCGGCGACCCACCGACGCCGCTGCCGCCGCCCGGGTCGTCCACGAGCTCCTGGCCGATCAGGACCTCCGCCTCCGGATGGGACGGGCGTCCCGGGAGCGGGCCGAAGGATCCTTCGACTATGACAAACTCGCCCCTAGGCTGGCCGGGTCGCTCGCCGACGTGGAAGGCTGAAGGACCCGCCGGCCAGGACGCCGGGCCGGCAGACCGATCGAGGAGGAGGGCTGATCGTGGCGGAACAAGCCACCGAGCGAATGGTGGTGTCGGCCACGCCGGCGCGCTGTTTCGAGGTCAGCTCCGACATCGAGGCCTACCCCCAGTGGGCCTCGGACATCAAGGAAGTGACCATCGAGTCCCGTGACGACCAGGGCCGGCCCGAGCTGGTCACCTTCCGCGCCGCGGCCTTCGGGCGGAGCACCAGCTACACCCTGGCCTACGACTACAGCGAGGCCCCCCAGGTCCTGTCCTGGGTCCAGACCCGGGGGGACATCACCTCCAAGCTGGACGGGCGCTACGTCTTCGCCCCCGGGAGCAACGGGCGCACCGAGGTCACCTACCACCTCGAGGTGGAGATGAAGGTGCCGCTGCCCGGATTCATCAAGATGCGGGCCCAGAGCCGCATCATGTCGATCGCCTTGCGTGAGCTGAAGGCCCGGGTCGAGTCGACGGCGTGATCATCGGGGCCCGGGCCGGGATCCCTTTTCGGACACCGTGGCACCGGCGCCGGCCGGGGGCACCCATGAGGTCCCGGGGGCCGGCGTGAAGGTGGGGGTGACCCTGCCCACCTTCCTCCACGAGGCCGACTCGGCCCTGGAGGCGGCCCGCCGGGCCGAGGCCCTGGGCCTCGACGGGGTCTTCTCCTTCGACCATCTCTGGCCGCTGGGCCAGCCCGGGCGTCCGGCCCTGTCGTCGGGCCCCCTGCTCGGGGCCGTGGTCGCCTCGACCACGACCATCGCCGTGGGCACCCTGGTGGCCCGGATCGGACTCCTGCCCGACGAGGTGCTGGTGGCGGTGCTGTCGAGTCTGGACTCCCTCAGCGACGGGAGGATGATCGCCGGCCTGGGCACCGGGGACCACCTGAGCCGGGGCGAGAACGAGGCCTTCGGCGTCCCGTTCGAGCCGGCCTCCGAGCGCCGGGTGCGCCTGGCCTCGGTGGCGGCCACCGTCAGAGACCGGGGCATCCCGGTCTGGATCGGGGGCGGGCTGCCGAAGACTGTGGAGCTGGCCCGCACCCTGGAGGTGCCGGTGAACCTCTGGGAGGGCGAGGCGCTGCGGGTGGCGGAACTGACGACGAGCGGCGTGGAGGTGACCTGGGGTGGCCCGGTCCGAGGGACGGTCGGCGAGATCACCGCCCGGCTCTCGGTACTGGCCGGGGCCGGGGCCACCTGGGCCGTGTGCGCCTGGCCCGACTCCCTCGAGGTGGTGGCGGCCGCGGCCGAGTCGGTCCGGGCCTCGCACTGAGCCCTGGGCCCGCCCGCCGCCCTCGCCACCGCGGCCTTGACCGCCGCGGTGGTCGGAGGGCTGCAGCACCGGGTCGGCCACCCGGCGCGCCACGGCCCGACCGGGGTGTCGGGGCCGCCCCGGGACCGGCGGTAACCTTGGCCGATGGAGTTCCGCCGGATCAACAGCCTGCCTCCCTACGTCTTCGCCACCATCAACGAGCTGAGGGACACCGGGCGCAAGACCGGCCGGGACGTCATCGACCTGGGGTTCGGCAATCCCGACCTGCCGTCCCCGGACGTGGCCGTGGAGAAGTTGGCCGAGGCCGTGCACAACCCCAAAAACCATCGCTACTCGGCCAGCCGGGGCATCCCGAAGATCCGCCAGGCCATCACCGACCTCTACCTGCGCAAGTTCGAAGTCGAGCTGGACCCCGACACCGAGGTGGTGACGACCATCGGGGCCAAGGAGGGCCTGTCCCACCTGATGTGGGTGCTGGTGGGCCCCGGGGACACCGCCCTGGTCCCGTCCCCGTCCTATCCCATCCACATCTACGCCCCCCTCTTCGCCGGCGCCGACGTGCGCCATGTCCGCCTGGACACCCCGGGCGCTCCCGACGGGGTGGGCCCGGGTGAGGTGTTCTTCGACAACCTGAGGGAAGCCTGGGAGTCGGCCTGGCCCAAGCCCCGGGTGGTGGTGCTGTCGTTCCCCCACAACCCCACCACCGAGTGCGTCGACCTGGCCTGGATGACCCGCCTGGTGGAGTTCGCCCGCGAGCGGGACATCGTGCTGGTGCACGACTTCGCCTACGCCGACATCGCCTTCGACGGGTACACCCCGCCGTCGATCCTCCAGGTGCCGGGGGCCAAGGACATCGCCGTCGAGCTGTACACGCTGACCAAGTCGTTCTCCATGGCCGGCTGGAGGGTGGGCTTCCTCGTGGGCAACGCCGCCATCGTGCAGGCCTTGACCAAGCTCAAGAGCTACCTCGACTACGGGACCTTCCAACCCATCCAGATCGCAGCCATCGTGGCCATGAACGAGGCTCCCGACTACCCCAAGCTGATCAACGAGACCTACCAGGCCCGGCGGGACACCCTGTGCGACGGCCTGAACCGGATCGGCTGGGAGATCACGCCCCCGCGCGGCACCATGTTCGTGTGGGCGCCGATCCCCGAGCCCTACCGGGACATGGGCTCGCTGGAGTTCTCCAAATTCCTGGTCAAGGAGGCCGACGTGGCCACCTCCCCGGGGGTGGGCTTCGGGCCCGGGGGCGACGAGCACGTCCGGTTCGCCCTCATCGAGAACGAACAGCGCATCGGCCAGGGCGTGCGCAGCCTGCGCAAGTCCCTGACCCGGTTGCGCTGACCGGTCGACCCGGCCGGCAGCGCAGTTCCGGTGGTGCGGCGCCGTCGTCGCGGCCGGCACCGAGACCGCGGTCAGGGCAGCCCGGCCCCTCCCACCTCGACCCGGGCCTGCTCGATCCGTCCCGACCGAGTCCTGCTCACCTCGGACTCGATGCTGGTGGCGGCGGTGACCGCGAACAGCGTGCGGCGGTCCTCGCCCCCGAGCATGCAGGCGAAGCAGGGCTGCGAGGTGGCCACCCGTCCGACGATCGTCCCGCCCTCTTCCACCAGGAGGCACTCCGGGGCCCTGGCGTTGGCCACCCACACCCGCCCCTGCTCGTCGAGGCAGATCCCGTCGGGCGCGACGCGGGGCAGCTCGGCCCACGGGCGTCGGCCGCTCAGGGTCCCGTCCTCCCCGAGGTCGAAGGCGGTGAGCCGGCCGGCCAGCGTCTCGGCCACGACCAGGGTGCGACCGTCGGGCGTGACCACCATCCCGTTGGGGAAGGACAGGCCCTCGGCGGCCACGTGAGCGGTTCCGTCCGGGTCGACGCGGATCACCGAGGCGGTCGGGGGCCCGAGCAGGGCGGCCGGGCCACGCTCCTCGATGAACCGGTCCAGGTCGAATCCGAAGTTGCCCACGTAGGCCCGACCGGCGCCGTCGACCACCATGTCGTTGGCGTGGAAGGTGGCGGCCGGATTGAGGTCCCCGTGCTCGACCAGTCGGCCGTCGGGCTCGAGGCGGAGCACGGTGCGTGGCTTGCGGGCCACCACCAGCAGCCGTCCGTCGGGAAGCCAGCCCAGGCCGGCCGGCTCCCCGGGGACCTCGAGCTCCACCCGGACGTCGCCGGCCGGCCCGGCCGACGCCACCGTCCCCTGGTAGAAGTCGGAGTACCACAGCCGGCCCTGGTGCCAGCGGGGGCACTCTCCGAACCGGAGCCCGTCGACGAACGGCTCGGCCGTCACCGTGGGGGGCGCGCTCATGCGATCCTCCGGGCCACCGAGGGCCCGGGGGCCAGGTAGCCCTGGCGGCAGAAGGCGATGACCGACTCGGCCACCCGGTCGGCGTCCTGGCCCTGCTCGAGCACCAGGACCCGGGCCAGGTGGGCGGTCACCCCGAGGATGGCCATGGTCAGGATCTCGGGGTCCTCGCCCCGGAGCAGGCCGGCGGTGATGCCCGCGCTGACGTGGGGCAGGGCGTCGGCCACCGTCTGGCGGTCCCCCTGGCGGATGATCGGGGCGAAGCGCTCGTCGGTCCGGGCCAGCTCCATCAGGACGTAGAGGTGCCGGTGGTCGGAGAGCCAGCGGAGCGAGGCCCGGATGCCCCACTCGATGCGGCCGGCCGGGTCGGGCTCGCCGGCGATGGCGTCCCGTTGGGCCATCCGCATGGAGTGGAGGGCGTCCACCAGGATCTCGCTCAGCAGCTCGTCCTTCGAGGTGAAGTACCAGTAGAAGACCCCCTTGCCCACGCCGATGTCGTCCACGATGCTGGTGACCGAGGTGGCGTGGTAGCCGTCGGCGGCGAAGCGGCGGGCGGCCACGTCCATCAGCTCCTGGCGACGGCGGGCGCCCTTGGGTGTCAGGCGCCGGTCCATGGTCCCCAAACGCTAGGGGGACGGCACCGGGGGGTCAATCGGCGGTCCACCGCCGGGGGGTCACGATCTCGGCGGCGCCGAACGAGGCCCGCATCTGCGCGGCCGACGACGAGAACAGCGCCCGCTTGGGCAGTCCGAGGGAGCGGAGCTCGGCGGCCATGGGGTGGTCCCCGAGGACCAGGGAGGCGCCGCCCACCCGGCCGGCGGTCCCCTCCGACGACATCGTCCAGGTCGTGCGGCGGAGGACGCCGTCGGCGAAGGAGTAGCTCGGAGGAGCCTGGGACGGGAGGTGGAGCCGCCCGCCCGCGGTCACCGTGAGCGTGAGGACGTGGATGCCGTCGTCGACCAGGCGGACCGTGGTCCCGGTCCCGGCCCGGCACCGGCCCCCAGGCCCCCGATCGGGCGCGGCCGGCTCGTCGATGCCGATGGAGGTCACCCACTTGGGGAAGCCCCAGATGTCCCGGCCGGCGGCACAGGTGAACTCCTGGTCCACCGGGAGCCGGTGGATATAGGCGCCGACGGACCCGGAGAAGAATTCCCGGGCCACATGGGCGGACGAGGAAAGCGGCGGTGCGTCGTGGGGCCGGACCACGAAGCTGACCGCCACCTCGTGATAGGCGTCGAGGTCGGTGTCCTCGTAGCGGCACACGGCCAGGGCCACCAGCGCCCGGCCGGGGAGGGGCCCGGTCACCTCGAGCCCGGTGGGCTCGACGATGCGCTGGGCCGCGGCCGCCGGTACCAGGTACTGGACACCCCACTGGGCGGCCCGTCGCACCTCCACGGGGAGGGCGAGGGTGCGACCGAGCACGGTGATCGGTGCCTCCGCCGGCCCGTCGGCGGGTCCGGCGTGGGGCCCCGGATCCATCGGGTGGACGGTGGCGGCCGACATGGAATGCAGTACAGCACACGCGGCGGTACCGTGGCCCGTGGCCTACTGGATCCTCAAGGCAGTGCTGAGCCCAGTCTTCTTCCTGCTCTGGCGGGTCAAGGTCGAGGGACGCGAGCACATCCCGGTGGACGGCCCGGCCGTCCTGGCCGCCAACCACCAGTCGTTCTGCGACTCGTTCTTCCTCCCCCTGGTCCTTCGGCGCCGGGTGACCTACGTGGCCAAGGCCGAGTACTTCGACAGCTGGAAGACGGCGTGGTTCTTCCGGGCCGCCGGGCAGATCCCGATGAGCCGGAGCGGCGGCGACGCCTCCCAGCGGGCCCTCGACACGGCCACCCAGGTGCTCGGTTCCGGCCAGTTGCTGGGCATCTATCCGGAGGGAACCCGGGCCCCGGACCCGCGGCTGCACAAGGGCCACACCGGGGTGGCCCGGCTGTCCCTGCGGTGCGACGTGCCCATCGTGCCGGTGGGGATCGTCGGCACCCGGGCCGTGCAACCGCCGGGGAGCCGGGTGTTGCGACCGTTCCACTCCGTGACCATCCGGTTCGGGCCGCCGGTGACCTACCGGCACGCGGGCGAGGTCGTCACCACCGGCCAGTGCGGCGAGCCGGTCGGTGACGGGTCGGGGCCGGCGGGGCGGGAGCTCGACCAGACCGAGCTGCGGTCGTTGACCGACGCGCTGATGAAGGAGATCGCCCGGCTCTCGGGCCAGGAGTACGTGGACCGGTATGCCAGCCGGGCCAAGGCCTCGTGACCGGCGGGCCAAGGCTCGTGACCGGGTGGTCGACCCGCCCCTCGGGACCCCGCCCCTCGGGACCCCGGCCCTCGGGGGCTCCTGGTCACCGGGGGCCGACGGCTGGTTTGGATCTCCGCCCCGGATGGGCCCGATCGGTCGGCCCGATGTCGTAACCAACCGGAAACAGTACGTACACAGAGGCCGCCTAGCCTGAGAGCGTGTGCAACTACCTGATCAGGGTGCAGTTTCCCGATCGGCCCGGCGCGCTGGGGGCGGTGGCCAGCCGGATCGGCTCGGTGGGCGGGGACGTGGTCTCCATCGAGATCCTCCAGCGCGACCAGGGGATCGTGGTGGACGAGTTGGGCGTGGGACTGGCCGGCGACCACCTGATCGACCTCCTGCGGGACGAGATCCTCGAGGTGGACGGGGTGGTGGTCGAATCGGTGCGCCCGGTCGAAGGGGCCTTGCCCGATCGCCACACCGAACTCCTCGAAGTGGCCACCGAGCTGTTCAAGCAGGACTCGGCGGCCGGCCTCCTCGACCACCTGATCGGCCGGGTCTGCCGCAGCCTGGCCGCCGACTTCGTGGCCGTGCTGGACACCGACGCCCTGGGCGTGACCGCCTCGCTCGGTGGGCTCCCCGGTCCCGACGAGCTGCGGGCCATGGCCCTGCGGGCCATCAGCCCGCCCCCGGACTCCACCGAGGTCGACGGCGCGGTGGCCACCGCCTTCCTGGTCTCCGCCGACCTGATCCTGGTGGCGGGGCGTCGTGACCCCGTGCTGCGGGACCGTGAGCGCCAGTGGCTCTCGATCATGGCCGAGTTGGCCGACCACGGGTGGCAGGAGCTGTCCTAGGCCTCGTCGCCGGTGAGGTCGGCCCCGTCGGTGGTCCGGACCCAGTTCCGGGACCGTTGCACGGCGCGCTCCCAGGCCTGACGGGCCGCCTCGGTGTCGGCGGCGGCGACGCTCGGGGAGAAGGACCGGTCCTCAGTCCACAGGCCGGCCAGGTCGTCCAGCGATCCCCACAGCCCTTCGGCCAGGCCGGCCAGGGTGGCGGCACCGATGGCGGTGGTCTCGGTGGACCGCGGCCGGACCACCTCCAACTGGGCCTGGTCGGCCAACAGCTCCAGCAGCAGCGCCATGGCCGAGGCCCCTCCGTCGACCCGGAGCAACGACGGTGACGTCGGTCCGGCCCCCATGGCGTCGAGGACGTCCCGCACCTGGGAGCTCATGGCCTCGACCATGGCCCGGGCCAGATGGGCCCGACCCACGCCGCGGCTGAGCCCGAGGATGGTGCCCCGGGCGCCGGGGTCCCAGTGCGGGCTCCCGAGTCCGGTGAAGGCCGGCACCACCACCACGCCCTCACTGGTGTCGACCGACCGGGCCAGCGGCTCGAGCTCGGCGGCCTCGCCGATGATCCCGAGCCCGTCCCGGAGCCACTGGACCCCGGCCCCCGAGACGAAGACCGAGCCCTCGAGGGCGTAGGACACCGAGGAGCGTGCCGCGGTCGGGCCGCCGTCGGCCCCGATGGCCACGTCCCCCTCGGTCCCGAGATCCCAGGCCAGCGTGGTGACCAGGCCGTCGATGGGCTCGGGGCAGACCGGCCCGGCGTTCATGAGGACGAAGCTTCCGGTCCCGAACGTCACCTTGGTCATGCCCCGGTCGAAGCACGCCTGGCCGAAGAGGGCGGCGTGCTGGTCGCCGGCCATTCCGCTGATCGGCACCCCGGCCAGCGGGGAATCGGGGCCGAGGGCGTCCCCGCTGACCAGGCCGAAGCGCCCACAGGACGGGCGCACCTCGGGGAGGGCAGCCACGGGTACGCCGAACAGCTCGGCCAACTCCGGCGACCACCGGCGCACCACGATGTCGTAGAGCAGGGTGCGGGAGGCGTTGGTGGCGTCGGTGGCGAACACCCCGCCGGCCGTCCCCCCGGTGAGGTTCCACAGGGCCCAGGCGTCGACCGTGCCGAGGGCCAGACCGTCCGGCGGGGTGGGGGAGAGGCCTCCCTGGTCGAGCAGCCAGCGCATCTTGGTGGCCGAGAAGTAGGGGTCGAGCACCAGACCGGTCCGCTCCCGGACCAGGGGGAGGTGGCCGGCCTCGGTCAGCTCCCGACAGGTGGCGGCGGTGCGGCGGTCCTGCCAGACGATGGCCCGGTGCAGCGGGGTCCCGGTGGGCCGGTCCCAGGCCACCACGGTCTCACGCTGGTTGGTGATGCCGATGGCCCGGGCCACCCGGTGGTGGTCGGCCAACCGGCCCCCCACCTCGTCCAGGGTGGCCCGCACGGTGTCCCAGATCTCGCCGGCGTCGTGCTCGACCCATCCGGGACGCGGGTAGTACTGGGTGAGCTCGCGGTAGGCCACGTCGACCACCCGGGCCCGATCGTCCACCACCAGGGCCCGCACGCCGGTGGTCCCGGCGTCGACGGCGATGGACACGGGGGAGCGGGAGGCCACCTCCGGACTGTAGTGACCCAGCCTCGTGGCATCATCGGCCCATGACACGGGCACCAGTGGCCGCGGCTCCGCACCCCTCGAGAATCGCTAGCTGCCAGCAATCATTTGCAATTCTTCGCGAGCGCCCTCTCAGCAGGGAGTTCTCGGCCCCGCGAAGAAAAGAATTCGTTGACAGGGGTGTAACTACGCTGCTGTAATAGACCCACTATCTCGTACCTCGGGGGAGGGTTAACCACAACATATAGTGTTTGTAAGGCAATTGGGCCGGATATGCCGGATTCAGGCACGGGGTTCGCAGCGGGGGCGGTCGGACTCCCGGAATCTCGGGGCCGAGGGGTCGGCCGGTGGGTCTGGAAGGCAGGGGCCGACCGGACCCGGGAGGGCCCGATCGGCGGAACCGACACCGACCCACAGACCAACACCGGCCGCCGGTGGCTCCCCTGAGCGATCACCGGGGACCACCATCGACCGACACCACGCCGCACCAGCCACCATCTAGAAAGAAGGTTTCATCCATGGCCATTGCCCCACAGCGCGTCGGCATCGGCATTCGCCGCCACTTCACCACCGCCGGTGTCCACCCCTACGACCAGGTGGTCTGGGAACGACGCGACGCCAGGATCACCAACTACCGGGACGGGGCGGTGGCCTTCGAGCAGCTCAACGTGGAGGTGCCGGAGAGCTGGAGCCTCAACGCCACCAACATCCTGGCCCAGAAGTACTTCCGGGGGACCCCCAACACCGACGAGCGCGAGTCCTCGTTGCGCCAGGTGGCCGACCGGGTGGTCGACACCGTCACCGGCTGGGGGATCAAGGACGGCTACTTCGCCGACGACGAGGAAGCCGAGATCTTCCGGGACGAGCTGAAGTACCTGATCATCCACCAGATGGCCGCCTTCAACTCGCCGGTGTGGTTCAACATCGGGGTGGCCGGGGTGCCCCAGCAGGGCTCGGCCTGCTTCATCCTCTCGGTCGACGACACCATGGACTCCATCCTCAACTGGTACACCGAGGAGGGAGTGATCTTCAAGGGTGGCTCGGGGGCCGGTGTCAACCTCTCCCGCATCCGCTCCTCGCACGAGCTCCTGAAAGGCGGAGGCACCGCCTCGGGCCCCGTCAGCTTCATGCGCGGTGCCGACTCGTCGGCCGGGACCATCAAGTCCGGGGGGAAGACGCGGCGGGCCGCCAAGATGGTCATCCTCGACGCCGACCACCCGGACATCGAGGACTTCATCTGGTGCAAGTCCACCGAAGAGCGTAAGGCGCGGGTACTGCGCGACGCCGGCTTCGACATGGACCTCGACGGCAAGGACTCCATCAGCCTGCAGTACCAGAATGCCAACAACTCGGTCCGGGTCACCGACGAGTTCATGGACGCCGTGGTGGCCGGGGGCGACTGGGCGTTGACCAGCCGGGGGGACGGGGGACCGATCCGTTCGGTGCCGGCCCGCGACCTCTTCCGGCAGTTCGCCCACGCGGCCTGGGAGTGCGCCGATCCCGGCATGCAGTTCGACACCACCATCAACAAGTGGCACACCGCCTCCAACACCGGGCGGATCAAC
>DATCBL010000167.1:0-2507 GCA_036511875.1 Acidimicrobiales bacterium | reverse complement strand
CCACCGACGCCGTCATCAGGGCCCGCGGTCGGGGCAGGGCCTGGCGCCGGGTCCGGTCGAGGCGGGCCCAGTGCTCCACCCGTTGGCCGAGCCCACCGATGGGCCGGGGTCCGGAGGCGGGGCCGCCCGCCCGATCGGGGCCGGTCACCTCACGAGGCCGACCGGCCCCATGGCCCGCTCGAGCACCCCGGCCATGCCGGCCATGCCGGTGGCATCGGGATGCAGGGGGTAGGCGCCCGGGGAGGGGACGATGGGCTCGACCCAGCGGGTGTCGTCCGAGGTGCACGCGGTGTGGGAGGCGCTGGGGGTGGCCATGTCCACATAGAGGTCGCCGGCCGCGGCCGCCGCTCCGGCCAGGGCCGAGTTGAGCTCGGACTCCACACCCCTCAGGAAGGCGATGTCCGCGGCGGTGTAGGGCAGCGAGGGCCAGCACCCGGTCCCGGACGGAGGGACCACGTCGGGATAGCCCACCACGAAGACCCGGGCCCCGGGGGCCCGCTGGCGGATCTCGTCCAGCACCCGGGCCACCTTCCCACCCACCTCGAGCGCGGCGGCGGCCAACGGGTCGACCCCGGCCGGCCCGTAGTGGGCCTCACAGCTCCATCCCATCCGGGTGGGGCCCCAGGGGGTGTAGGCGACGCAGTCGGTGGCGATGGTGGAGAAGCCCAGGTCGTTGCCGCCGATCCCCACACTGACCAACGCCGTGGATCGTCGGAGGGCGTCGAGCTGGGCGGGGATCCCGGGTCCCTGGGACTGCACCAGGTCGTCGGTGGTGGCGCCCCCGCAGCTGACGTCGTCCAACTGCAGCCCGAGGGCCCCGGCGGCGATCGACGGGTAGTTCTCGGACGACCGGAGGCAGGCGCTCGGAGCGGTGGGGGTGGTCCCCGGCCCGAGCTGGCTCGGGATGGCCGGGCCCGAGGTGTAGGAGTCGCCCAGGGCCACGTAGCTGCCGGGGACGATCGGCGTCGTGGTCGGGGTGGTGGTCCCGGCCCTCGACCCCGCGCCGCTCGAGCCCGCGCCGGCCGACGATCCCGCGCCGGCGGTGGTGGCGAGGACGACGCCGGCGGCGGCGAGCAGTGCGACCACGGTGACGAGGGCCGCCCTCCCCTTCGGGGCGCCGGTGCCCGGGGGGCGGGGAACGGTCATGGGGGGGCCATGCTAGGGGGGAGCCCGCCCGGTCGGGCATCGCCACGGTGGACCCCCGAGGCGATGGACACCGCCGGAGGCGACGGTCACCATGAGGCCGTCCCGCGCCGTGGGATATCGTGACCCCAATCGCAAGGGCCCGATCCCGACCCGTGACCGGGGCCACCTGGTGAAGGAGGCCAGTCAGCCGATGGAACGCAGTCGACGTGCGGTTCGAGCGCAGGCCAACCCGGCGGTGACGCCCCGGCGACCACGAGCCGGAGCCCGGCGCTCGCCCCGGACCTGGCTGGCCCTGGGTGCGGCCCTGGTCGCCGGCTCCTCCCTGGCCGCCTGCGGCTCCTCGCCGTCGTCCACCGCCACCGCGTCGGGCTCGTCGTCGGGCTCGTCGTCGGGCACGCCCGACCCCAACGGCGTGGTGAAGTACGGGGTCGATCTCAACGAGACCTTCTCGGGGACGTTCGACCCGGCCCAGAGCACCAACGACTGCTCCTACACCGAGTACACCGCCCTCTACGACTCCCTCCTCGCCCCGGGCAACGCCAACGTGAGCCCGCTGCTGGCCGCCAGCTACACCGCCACCCCCACCTCGATCACCTTCCACCTCCAGCCCGGGTCCAAATTCTCCAACAGCGACCCGGTGACCGCCTCCACCGTGGAGGCCAGCATCAACCACATCAAGGCCAGCCCCTTCCGCTTCTCGCTGACCTACATCCAGAGCATCCAGGTGGTCGACCCCGAGACGGTGACCTTCACCCTGAACAAGCCGGTGGCCGGCGACGTGCTGTGGGCCATGACCTACATCGACGGCATGCAGCTCGATCCGGCCGCCCTGCCCACCGGCACCACCGTGCCGGCCAGCTCGGGTCCCTTCACCCTGGCCAACTACCAGCAGGGCTCGTCGATGACCCTCAAGGCCAACCCGACCTACTGGGACAAGTCGGCCTACAAGCTCGGCGGTGTGCAGTTCGTCCAGGTCTCGCCCGGGCCCCAGGAGGTGAGTGCCCTGGAGTCGGGGGCGGTCGACATGCTCCCGCTCCAGCCCGAGGACTACACGGCGGTGAAGGCCCTCCCCGACGTCGGCATCTCCACCACCCAGTCGGCGGACTACCTGCTCATGCAGACCCGCCAGAACCACGCTCCGTTCAACGATCCGAAGGTGCGCGCCGCCCTCGAGTACGCCGTGGACCGCAACTCCATCAACGCCGCGGTCTTCTCCGGCCTGGGCCAGCCGGCCTTCCAACCCTTCCCCCGGGGGACCGCCGGGTACAACCGGTCGGTCGGCCAGCAGTACACCTACCAGCCGGCCAAGGCCAAGGCCATGCTGGCCGCGGCCGGCCATCCCGACGGGGTCGACTTCACCT
>DATCBL010000166.1:0-4537 GCA_036511875.1 Acidimicrobiales bacterium | reverse complement strand
GAGTTGGCCCCGGTGATCACGACGGTGCGGCCCTGCATGGAGGCCGTCGGGAGGGCAGCTGCGCTCATGGGGACACCTCGTTCTCGGTCCGTCCCCCGTCTCGGGGGCCGCCCGGGACGCTAGGGGCTGGCGCCATCGGTGGCGAAAGGTCGGGCCGGTCCCGGTCGGTCGGTCGACCGTCGGCCTCCGGGCCGGTCGGCGGCCCGGCCAGGACCGGATGCCCGGAGGTCGCCGCGGCCCGGGCCCGTCGGCCCATGGTGATGAAGCAGGTCAGGGCCACGGCCACGAAGGTGACCCAGACCACGGCCTGGAGGACGGTGGGCTGTTCGGCGTAGCCCAGCAGGCTGTGGAACACGTCACCGAGGGAGCTGTCCTCGCTGATGATCCCGCTGGAGTTCCACAGCGTGTGCCCGAGGAACGGGAGCCAGCCCAGCTGCTGCATGTTCTCCACCGCGTCGGCCAGCAGTCCGGCGGCGAACACCATCAGCACGATGCCGATGATCCGGAAGAACAGGCCCAGGTTGAGACGCCTCCCGAGCCGGAAGATGACGTAGGCCACGCCCAGGGCCACGGCCAGGCCCGCCGCGGCGCCGAGGACCAGCCCCCGCCCGTGGACCGGGGTGGCGGCCCGGTTCGACGACGCGAAGACGATGGCCAGGGTGAAGACCATGGTCTCCAGCCCCTCCCGCCCGACGGCTTGGAAGGCCAGGAGCCCGAGCCCCAGCCGGGCCTTGCCGTTGAGGGCCTCCTCCGACCGGCGTTGGAGGTCGGCGGTCATGGTCCGGCTGTGGGCCTGCATCCAGAACGTCATGTAGGTGAGCACCGCCGCGGCCAGCAGGTAGGTGACGGTCTCGAACACGGTCTGGACCGTCGACCCGTCGTACTGCTTGATGACCAGGTAGGCAGCCAGCCCCCCGCCGAACACCACCACCATGGCCGCGGCCACCCCGAGGAAGACGTCGCGGAAGTGGCGGCGCTGGTCGATCTGGTCCAGGTAGGCCAGCAGGATGGCCACGATCATGCTGGCCTCGACACCCTCCCGCAGGAAGATCACGAAGGTCGGGATCATCGGGGCACCCCTGCGAGCTCGCACATAGTTCCAATATTAGGTAAGCCTAATCCAAACCATGTGTCAACCCTGTGTCGAGGGCCGGGCGGGGGATCAGACGGCCAGGACCACCACCGACCCCAGCGCCACCAGGCGGTCGTCGGCCCCGACGTCGTGCACGGCCACCCGGACCAGGGCCCGGCCGGTCGGGCCCCCGAGCACCCGGCACCGGGCCTCGACCGGGCCGGACCGGGCGGGACGGAGATAGTGGAGCACGGTGTCGGCCGCGGCCAGGTGGGCAACGGTGCCGCTCGGGTCGGGCCCGCCGTCCCTCCCTCGGGCCTGGGCCAGCGCCCGGCAGGCGGCCACGTCGGCCAGCACCGCCACCGCCCCTCCGTGCAGGATGCCCCAGGGGTTGCGGAGGTGCTCGGCCAACTCCAGCCGGGTGGTCGTTCCCACCCCGGGCTGGATGCGGAAGAACTCCTCGGGGGGCGGCGGGTCCGGCGCGGGCCGGGGCATGGGCACCACGGCCGGCCGATCGAAGGCCACGTTCATCTCCCCGGGATCCAGCACGGCGAAGGTGCCGGTGGACGCGGCCACCAGCGCGTCGCCCCGCCCCTCGTCCACCACCTCCAGGCCGGCCACCACCGAGTTGCGCCCGCGCCGGAGCACGCGGCCGTGCACCCGGAGCGGGCCGAGGTGGTCGAGCCGGGTCACCGTGGCCATCAGGCTGGTGGTCACGATCCACCGCGGCAGGACCGACAGGCCGGACAGGAAGCCCCCTACCGAATCCAGGTTGGTGAGCAGGGCGCCGGTGCGCAGTCCCCCGCCCGCCCCCCGGTGATGGCCGTCGACCGGCATCCGGCCCCCGAACTCCGAGAACCCCTCGGCGCCGTCGGCCGGCGGGATCTCCCACCGCTCGAGCCGGAAGTAGTCGCTCATGTAGTGGCGGGCGTCGGCCGGCCCGACCGGTTCGGCCGGTCCGGTGGGCGTGGGGGGAGTCATGGGGCCACCGGGAGCGGCGCACCGTCCGGCCACCCGGCCGGCGCCGACGGCCGGGACGCGCCGAAGGCGTGAGCGGCCATCCCCCGGGCGTTGATCACCGTGGTCAGCCGATCCCCGGCCCCGGTGTCGACCAGTTCGACCACCGCGCTCCCCGCCGCTCCGCCGTCCGGCCCGCCTTCCCCGCCCAACCCTCCTCCGCCGTCCAGAACGGTGGCCCGGGTGACGATGGGCCCGGCCCGGCCGAGGGTCAGGTAGGCCACCTGCAGGTCGGTCACCACCACCCCCGAGGCGCCGAGCCCGGTGGCCGCGCCCAGCGCCTCGGCGGCGGCCGCGTCGCCCAGCAGGGCCATGACCCCGCCCTGGACCCCCCGGATCGAGTTGTGCACGTAGGGGCCGACGGGCAGGGAGATCCGGCCCCCGGCGGCATCGAGCCGGGAGATCCCCAGCCGGTCCAGCACCGGTTGGTCCAGCCCGGCGCTTCCGATGTCCAGTCGGGGGGGCAGGCCGAAGGGCAGGTCCTGGCTGGCCGTCCGGTTGCCGCCCGGGAGGACGGCGAAGGTCGTGGTCGACCAGGCCACCGGGGCCGACGCCCCCTCGGGGTCGGGCACCTCGGTCCCGTCCTCTTCCACGTTGAAGATGAGGGCCTCGATGACCATGGTGGTCCGACCCCGGCGGACCAGGTCGGCGCGCGCCTCGACGAAGGGCCCAATCGCCGGTCGGACCAGCTGGAGGGTGAGGTCGGCCGTGGCCATCCAGTCCGGCTGGAGGACCCGCACCCCCAACAGGCCTCCGACCACGTCCACCAGGGTGGCCAGCACCCCGGCCCGGGCCCCGCCGTCGGCCCCGGCCACGAACCGGGTGACCCGGGTCCGGCCCATCGCGCTGGTGTCGCCGAGCAGCTCGGTCCGGAAGCCCAGGTCGCCGAGGAAGTGTCCGGGCGGCGGGTAGCCGCCGGCGGCCACTCAGCGTTCCTGTTCGGTGGGCCGGATCAACACCTCGTTGACGGCCACATGCCGGGGCCGGGTGACGGTGAAGACGATCGACTCGGCGATGTCCTCGGCCCGCATGATCTCGGTCTGGGCGAAGCCGGCCCGCAGGGTCTCGAGCACCTCGGGCCGGTTGTGGCCGGCCAGCTCGGTACGCACCGCCCCGGGCTCGACCAGGCTCACCCGGACGTGGCGGCCGGTCACCTCCTGGCGCAGGGACTCCGAGAAGGCGCCCACGCCGTGCTTGGTGGCGTTGTAGACCCCGCTCCCCTGCCGGGCCACCCGGCCGGCCACCGAGCTCACGTTGACCAGGTCGGCCACGCGGCGGGGCTCCCGGCCGGCCGCCTCCAGCAGGTGCGGGAGGGCGGCGTGGGTGGTGTACAGCAGGCCGAGCAGGTTGAGCTCCACCATCCGCCGCCACTCCTCGACCGGGGCGTCCACGATGGGGCCGAGCAGCATCACCCCGGCGTTGTTGACCACGGTGTCGAGCCGCCCGAACTCGCTCACCGTGCTCTCGACCATGGCTCGGGCCGCGGCCTCGTCGGTGATGTCCGTCTCGATGACCAGCACGTCGGCGTCGTTCCCGATCCGCTCCACGACCTGCTCGAGGCGGTCGCGGCGTCGGGCGGCGATGGCCACGGTGGCCCCTTCGGCGGCCAGGGCCAGCGCGGTGGCCTCCCCGATGCCGCTGGATGCCCCGGTGACCAGTGCGACCGTTCCCTCGAGGTGACGTGCCATGACTTCCCCGTTCTGCTGGCGGTGGCCGCAGTGTACCGACGGGGTCGTGGCGTGGACCACCCGGAGGTGGCCGGCCGGGTCCTCTTTAGGCCGCGGTCTGCCGGGCCGGCTTCCGCGGCTGGGCCTGACCGTCGGCGTTCTCCTTGCGGGGGGAGGTGCGGCGGGTCCGGCGACGCTGCCGGGTGGAGGTGTCGTAGGGGCGCTGGGTCGACGCCGGGCTCTCGTGCACGGCGCACCACTCCGTGCTGTTGTAACGGGACAGCTTGACCGTGCAGTCCTCGGCCTCGCACACCCGGCCCGTGGCGTAGACCTCGGGAGGCGTGCTCCCCGACAGCCCGTCGGCCAGGAACGAGCTGTCCTCTGCCATTCGCCTATCCACCATGGCGGTCCTACCCCTTTGTGATCGCGGACATGAGCTACTGGCATCTTCGGCAGGTTGGCACGGGAACTGTAACGACCCCGGAGCCGGGTCGATTCCCGCTCCCGACGGGGTTCCTCCGGCTCCGGGGACCGCGGGTCGGACCGGGTCGGCAGGCCGGGCCGACCGGGGATCGGACCGGGTCGGCGGGCGGGCTCGGGCGTTGGTAGCGTCCCCCCGATGGCCGCCGTCGACCCGTCCCGCTCCGATGGGGACGGCCCGGACCCGGCCCAGCCGTGGTGGCAGTCGGCGGTCTTCTACCAGATCTACCCGCGCTCGTTCGCCGACTCCGACCGGGACGGGGTCGGCGATCTGGGCGGCATCCGCGCCCACCTGGCCGAG
>DATCBL010000165.1:0-3878 GCA_036511875.1 Acidimicrobiales bacterium | reverse complement strand
TGGGCCCGGGGGCTGGTGGGCTGTGCGGCCGGCGGCGCCACGACCCGGGTCCCCGGTCCCGCCGGTCCGGACGGCGGGACCGCCAATCCGATCGATCCGGCGCCCACCGCCACCGGGGCCGCCTCCGGCGTCGTCGAGGGCCCCGCCTCCTGGTCGTCGGCATCGGCCCGGTCGGCGGGACCGGAGGCGTCGATGCCGGTCGGATCGTCCTCGAGACCACTCGTGGCGCCGGCGGCGAAGATCACCGGGACGACGGGCAGGATGCACGGCGAGATGCCGGTGACCAGGCCTCCGAGGAACCCGATGAGCACCAGTGTGATCACCGGGAGAGCCTCTCACGGCCCCGGGCTGGGCCGGCGTCGCGGCGGGCGACCAGGGCGCCGGTGACCCCCCCGACCCCGACCCCCGACCCCCGACCCCGGCCGGCCGGGACCGGTTACGCCGTCGGCCGCTGGCCTTCGCCCAGTCTCACTCCGCCGGGGCCAGCCGGACCCGATCGACCCCCAGGCGGGCGGCGAACCGCTCCACCTGGACCGCCACCGCGCTCGGGCCGGCGCCTCCGGGCGTCGTCCGCCGGGTGACGGCCAGGCCGGGCAGGAGGAGGGCCACCGCATCGGGGCCGAGGTCGGGGTGGGCCTCGACCAGCTCGGCCAACGGGACCTGGCGCTCGAGGGACTCGCTCACCAGCCCGCCGACCACGCCGTGGGCCTGGCGGAAGGGCATCCCGCGGAGCACCAGCCACTCGGCCAGGTCCACCGCGGCCACCGAGGCCCCGTTGGCCGCCTCCTCCATCCGGGCGGTGACGAACCGGACGGTGGCCAGCACGCCCGACAGGGCCGCCAAGGCCAGACGGGACTGGGACACCGAGTCGAACAGCGGCTCCTTGTCCTCCTGGAGATCGCGGTTGTAGGCCAGCGGGAGGCCCTTCAAGGTGGCCAGCAGCCCGGTGAGGTTGCCGATGAGCCGTCCCGACTTTCCCCGGGCCAGCTCGGCCACGTCGGGATTCTTCTTCTGGGGGAGCATGGAGCTCCCGGTGGCGAAGGCGTCGTCGAGGACCACGAACCCGAACTCCTCGGTCGACCACAGCACCAGCTCCTCCCCGATCCGCGACAGGTGGACGCCCAGGAGGGCCAGGTCGAAGAGGGCCTCGGCCACGAAGTCGCGGTCGGACACCGCGTCGAGGGAGTTCTCGAACCGGGCGGCGAACCCGAGGTCGCCCGCCACGCCGTCAGGGTCGAGGGGGAGCGAGGAGCCGGCCAGGGCTCCCGCTCCGAGCGGTGAGACGTCGAGCCGGTCGACCGTGGCGATCAGGCGGTCGACGTCCCGGGCGAGGGCCCAGCCGTGGGCCAGCAGGTGATGGGCCAACAGCACCGGCTGGGCCCGCTGCAGGTGGGTGTAGCCGGGGAGGTAGGTCCCCCCGGCCCCCTCGGCCCGGGCCAACAGGACCTCCTGCAGCCCGACGATCTCCCCGGCCACCACCCGCAGCTCCCGCTTGGCATAGAGCCGGAGATCGGTGGCGATCTGGTCGTTGCGGCTCCGCCCGGTGTGCAGCTTGGCTCCCACGTCCCCGGCGATCTCGGTGACCCGTCGCTCCACCGAGGTGTGGATGTCCTCGTCGTCGGGGGCGAACTCGAAGGCGCCCGAGGCCAGCTCCCCCTCCACCTGGTCGAGGGCGGCCAACAGGGCCGTGACCTCGTCGGGACCGAGCAGGCCACCGCGCCCGAGGCCCCGCACGTGGGCGCGTGAGCCGGCCAGGTCGTCGACGGCCAGCTGCCGGTCGAAGTGGAGGCTGACCGAGTACGCCATGACCACGTCGGCCGTCCCGCCGCTGAGCCGCCCGTGCCACAGGGTCATCGGGCGTCCTCGCCCAGAGCGGGGTCGGGAGCCGAGCCCGCCGGAGCCGAGCCCGCCGGAGCCGGTCCCCCTCCCCCCCGACCCTCCTGGACCGCCGACCAGGTGGCCACGCCGAGTCCCCACAGCCGGACGAAGCCCTCGGCGTCCTGATGGCGGAAGGTGTCGGCGGAGTCGTAGGTGGCCAGTCCGTAGTCGTAGAGGCTGACCGGGCTCCTCCGGCCCACCACCCAGCACCGCCCGGTGTCCAGCCGGAGCCGGACCTCGCCGGTCACGTGGCGTTGGGACTCGGCGAAGAAGGCGTCCAGGGACTGCTTGAGCGGCGAGAACCACAGCCCGTCGTAGACCAGCTCGGACCAGCGCGGCTCCAGCCTGAGCTTCTCGTGGTGGAGGTCCCGTTCCAGGGTGAGGTCCTCCAGGTCGGCATGGGCCAGCAGGAGGGCCAGGGCCCCCGGGCACTCATAGGTCTCCCGACTCTTGATGCCGACCCGGCGGTTCTCCACCATGTCGAGGCGCCCGTAGCCGAAGGAGCCGACCAGCCGGTTCATGGCCGCGATCAGCGGCTCCGGATCGAGCCGGCGGCCGTCCAGGGACACCGGGACGCCGGCCTCGAATCCCACCACCACCTCGGTCGGCTCGGTGGCGGTGGGTCGGGTCATGGTGAAGATGTCCTCGGGCGGCCGGTTCCAGGGGTCCTCGATGATCCCGCACTCGATGGCCCGGCCCCAGAGGTTCTCGTCGATGGAGTAGAGCTTCTCCTTGGTCGCCGACAGGGGGATGCCCCACCGGTCGGCGTACTCGATGCAGTCCTCCCGGGTCAGGCCCCACATGCGGGCCGGCGCGACGACATCGAGGTCGGGGGCCAGCGCCCTCGTGCCCACCTCGAAGCGGACCTGGTCGTTGCCCTTCGCGGTACACCCGTGGGCCACCGCGGTGGCCCCGTGGCGGCGGGCCTCGGCCACCAGATGCTTGACGATGACCGGACGGGACAGCGCCGACACCAGGGGGTACTTGCCCTCGTACTTGGCGTTGGCCAGGAGCGCGGGCACGCAGTACTGCTCGGCCATCTCGGCCCGGGCGTCGACCACGACCGCCTCGACCGCCCCGGCGGCCAGGGCCCGCTGGCGGATGGCCTCCCAGTCCTCTCCGCCCGACTCGGAGGCCTGGCCCACGTCGACGGCCACCGCCACGACCTCGACCCCCTGGTGCTCCATCATCCAACGGACGGCCACCGAGGTGTCCAGTCCCCCGCTGTACGCCAGGATCACTCGCTTCGACATGGTCAACCCCTTGCTCGGGAACGGTTCTTCTTCGGGCTTGCCGGCGGCGTTCCGCTCGGGGCATCCGGGGCCCAGCCCGGCTCGATGCCGGCCACCGCGGCCAACCGGCCGGCCACCGCCGCGCCCCCGAACGCCTCCGAGGCCACCACCAACACGGTGTCGTCCCCGGCGACGGTGCCGATGACCCCGGGGAAGCCGCTCCGGTCCAGGGCCGAGCCGACCACATGGGCCGAGCCCGGCGGGGTGCGGAGCACGATCACGTTGCCGGAGTAGTCGGCTTCCACCACCCACTCCCCGAGCACCCTCCGGAGATGGTCCTCGGGGGCCACCTGGTGGGAGGGCAGCTCGGGCAGGGCGTAGGCGGTGTCCCCCCCGGGCAGGCGCACCTTCAGGGCGCCGAGCTCCTCGAGGTCTCGCGACACCGTGGTCTGGGTGGCCTCGATCCCCTCGCCGGCCAGGAGGTCGACCAGGTGGGACTGGCTCCCCACCGCCTTGGTCTCGAGCAGCTTGGTGATCCGGTGCTGGCGTTGGTGCTTGGTCACGCTCACGGTCCCACCTCGGTCATTCCGCCGACCCAGGCCAGCAGCCCCCGCATGGCGTGCATCCGGTTGGCGGCCTGTGGCCAGACCACGCTCTGGGGCCCGTCGACCACCGTGGCGCTGATCTCTTCGCCCCGGTGGGCGGGCAAGCAGTGCAGCACCACGGCGTGCGGGGCCGCCCCGGCCATCAGGGCCTCGTCCACCTGGA
>DATCBL010000164.1:0-3329 GCA_036511875.1 Acidimicrobiales bacterium | reverse complement strand
ACACCGACGGCGGCGGGTTCCGCCTGGCCGTGAACGGGACGCCGGTTTTCTGCCGGGGCGGGTGCTGGTACCCGATCGACCCGGTGACCTTGAACGCCCCCGAAGAGGTGCTCGGCCGGACCCTGGCCCTGGCCCGGGAGGCCGGGATGAACATGGTCCGGGTCCCCGGGGGCACGGTCTACGAGGACGAGGCGTTCTTCTCCCTGTGCGACCGCCTCGGGCTGATGGTGTGGCAGGACGCCATGCTGGCCTTCCTCGACCCCCCCGACGACCCGGCCTTCACCGAGGCGCTGACCGAGGAGCTGACCGGCGTGCTGGCCGCGGCGGGGTCCCACCCCTCGTTGAGCGTCGTCTGCGGCGGCCAGGAGCTGGAGGAGCAGCCAGCTATGTTCGGCCTGTTCCGGGACCGGTGGTCGTCGCCCATGACCTCGGGCGTCATCGCCGGGCTGGCCCGCCGGCTGGCCCCGGGGGTCCCCTACCTCACGTCCTCGCCGAGCGGCGGGTCCCTCCCGTTCCAGATGGACCAGGGGGTGAGCCACTACACCGGGGTGGGTGTCTTCCTCCGGCCGCTCGACGACCTGCGCCGGTCGGACGTGCGGTTCGTGAGCGAGGGCCTGGCCTTCGCCGTGCCACCCGAGCGGGACACCGTCGACGAGGCCTGCGGAGGGGCCCGCCGCAGCGGCCACGACCCCGGCTGGAAGCAGGCCATCCACCACGACACCGGGGGCTCGTGGGACCTGGAGGACGTGCGTGACCACTACGTCGAGATGCTGTTCGGCGAGGACCCCGCCCTGCTCCGGAGGGTCGATCCCGAGCGGGCCCTCGACCTGGGCCGGGCCGCCGTGGCCTCGGTGATGGAGGCGGCCATGGCCGAGTGGCGGCGCCCGGGCTCGCGCTGCGCCGGCTTCCTGCTGGTCGGCCTGCGCGACCTGCGGGCCGGGGCCGGGTGGGGGGTCATCGACGCCCTCGGGCGTCCCAAGGCCCCGTGGTTCGCCCTGGCCCGCGCCTCGCAGCCGGTGGCGCTGCTCATGACCGACGAGGGGTTGAACGGGCTGGCCCTGCACCTAGTGAACGACGGCGCCGACCCGGTGGTCGGGCAGGTGCAGGTCGAGGTGTACTCGGCCGAGCACTGCGTCGACCAGGGACAGCGCGCCGTCACCGTCCCGCCCCGGTCCGGCCTCGAGCTGGCCGCCGAGGACCTGTTCGACGGGTTCCGCGATCTGACCTACGCCTACCGGTTCGGTCCGCGGCACGCCGAGTTGGTGGTGGCCCATCTGGTCGCCGAGTCCGGGGACGTCCTGGCCACCGGGAGGTTCCTGCCCGACGGCCCGCGCCGTCCCCTCCGGGGCGAACTCGGCCTTCAGGCCATCGTCCAACCGGTCGATGAACAGTCATGGTCCCTGTCCGTCTCCACGCGCCGGTTTGCCGAGTTCGTCTCGGTCGACGTGCCCGGCTTCAGACCGGACGACTCGTGGTTCCACCTGGAGCCCGGAGGGTCCGTGACCATCGGGCTGCACCCCGACGGCACCGGGCCGGACACGCCCAAAGGCCAGGTCAGGGCCCTCAACTCCGACGAGGTGGTCCGGATCTCGCCGTAGCCCGTTCCGGGTTCCCGTCCCGCCGACCGTTGTGGAGCGACGGGTTCCGGCGGTACGATGGTGGCGGTCAGAGGGCAGGGTTTCGGTGACATCGGATCCGTTCGCGTCGAACGACGCGCCCGGCTCGATGGAGCACCCGCTGACTACCGGCTCACGAAGGGGCAGGCCGGCTGGTATGGCAGTGCTGGGCAGTGATTTCGATCTGCAGCTGCAGGATGCGCCGGATGTCGTCGCGCCCCGACGAAGGCGCCCCTCCGAAGCCGGAGACCACCGGGGCGTAGCCGACCGGGTCCGGCGACACACCCTGCGCCGCCTGATGCTGGCCGACGTCATCGGGTTGGCCCTGGCCGCCTTCCTCGGCCCGCTGATCATCTCGGCCGTCTCGAACAACCCGAACAGCTCGGTGGGCCGGAGCGGAGCGGCCTACCTGTTCGACCTGGCCATGATCCCGGTGTTCGTGACCGTCTTCGCCGTCTACGGCCTGTACCGGGGGACGGCCCGGCGCATCTCGACCAGCGTCTTCTCCGACCTCCGGAACATCCTGCACGCCCTCATCATCGGAGGCTTCGTCTACGCCGTGGCCACCTACGCGGCCAAGCGGGCCCTGGGCATCGACGAGGTGACCGTGGCCAAGATCGCCGCCATGTGCGTCATGGGGGTGGTCACCGTGCCGTTGGCCCGGGTGGCCGCCTTCGGTCTGCTCGGCCGGGGGTCGGAGGGCTCGGTGCCGGTGATCGTGGTGGGGACGGGCAAGCTGGCCGAGACGGTGGCCAATCACCTGCGGGCCCACTCCACCGTCGACTTCGTCGGCTTCGTGGACGACAACCCGCTCGGGAACAACGACGTCATCGGCGAGCTGGACGAGCTTCCCGACCTGTGCCGGGAGCACCGGGTGGCCCGGGTGGTGGTGTGCTTCTCCCGGACCCACCCCGAACGGACCACCGAGATGCTGAAGACCCTCACCGGCCAGGTGGGGGTGTCCATCGTGCCGCGGTACTACGAGCTGATCACCGCCCGGTCCCATGTCGAGGACCTCTCCGGGTTGCCCATGCTGGACATCGCCCCGGCGTCCCTCAGCGCCGGCGCCCGGTTCCTCAAGCGATCCTTTGACATCGCGGTGTCCTCGCTGGTGCTGCTGGCGGTGTCCCCGGCCATTCTGGTCATGGCCGTCCTGATCAAGGCCACCAGCGCCGGTCCGGTCTTCTTCCGGCAGGTCCGTACCGGCCGGGGGGAGCAGCCGTTCTCGATGATGAAGTTCCGCACCATGTACCACGACGCCGAGTCGCGCCGGCACGAACTCGAGCACCTCAACGAGATGGACGGCCCGCTGTTCAAGGTGCGCGACGACCCCCGGGTCACCCGGGTGGGTCGCTTCCTGCGCCGGACCAGCCTCGACGAGATCCCCCAGCTGATCAACGTGTGGCGGGGGGACATGTCGCTGGTGGGCCCCCGGCCCTTCGTGGTGGCCGAGTCCATGAAGATCGAAGGCTGGGCCCGCAAGCGCTTCGAGGCCCGGCCCGGGATGACCGGGCTGTGGCAGGTCTCCGGCCGGAACGAGCTCTCCCACCTCGAGCTGTGCCGGCTCGACTATCTCTACGTGGCCTCGTGGTCGTTCTGGTGGGACATGCAGATCCTCTGGCAGACCCCGGCCACGGTCTTCCGCGGTCGCGGCGCCTCCTGACCCGGGCCCGACCCGTCCCGGAGCCCCCGGGTCAGCCCGAGCCGCGCTCT
>DATCBL010000163.1:0-8918 GCA_036511875.1 Acidimicrobiales bacterium | reverse complement strand
AGGTACTTGATCACCCGCCGCTCACCGACCGGTCCCCACCAGCCCGAGCGGGGACGGGGACTCGGTGGGCGGGCCGGTCGTGGTCACCGGCGCCCGAAGCGGCGGAACCACCAGTCGGGGTCCCGGGCGTGGGCGTGGAAGTGGTCCGGGATCTGGCGCATCACCCGGTCGAACGACCACACCCCGCTCCCCAGCCGGTCGTCGGCCACCCGACCCAGCTGGGCCAGCATGTGGTCCACCTCGGACTCGGTCGGCTCGCTACCGTGCTGCTTCCACACCACCATGGGGACGTCGCACACCTCGCACGCCGCCACCCAGCAGATCTCGTCCTCGTGGAACCACTCGGTGATGCGGGCCGCCTCGCACAGCTCGCACGGGCGAGCGGCGACGGTCACAGCGTGTAGAGGTTGACGGTGGTCCCGGGCTGGACCGAGGTCCCCGCCGCCGGGTCCGTCGAGAGCACCGTGGTGGCGCCGGCTGGGCCGTAGGGCCCGGACACCTTGAGGCCGAGGCCGCTGAGGGCGGCGGTGGCGGCGGTCACCGACTGACCACTCTCAGGGGGGATGATCACCGGCTGGGGCCCGAGGGAGATGTTCACCACCACCTTCGAGCCGAAGGGCTGGGGACCGGCCGACGCGTCGGGGGTGGTGCTGATGACCTGGCCGGTGGGGACCGTCGGGCTGTACTGGTTGTTCTGGGCGGGCACGAAGCCCGCGGCGGTGAGGGCGGCGGCGGCGGTGGCGTAGGTGGCCCCCGACGCGGTGACGGCGGGGATGGGCACCGGAGCGTGGCCCTTGGAGGTGACCACGGTCACCGTCGACCCGTACAGGGCGGTCCCGGCCGGCGCGCTGCCGAGGACGGCGCCGGCCACCACGGTGGAGCTGTACTGCTCGGCCGAGGCCGGGCAGACCCCGACCAGGTGCACCGCCTGCAGCGCGGCCACGGCGCCGGCGCACGAGGTGAAGGACGTGAGCGGCGGAATGGTCACCGGGGGCGGGCCGGTGGAGACGACCACACCGATGGTCGAGCCCTGCTTGGCCGTCACCGGCCGGCCACGGGTACCGGGCCGGGGCCGCTGGCTCAGGATCAGCCCCGGGGCGACGGTGATGCTCGGGAGGTACCCGGTCGTGCGCACGGTGAACTTGTCGGATCGGACGGCCACTCGGGCCTGGGGCACGGACTTGCCCACCAGCACCGGGATGGGGTGGCTGGGGATGAACAGCTTCTTGTCGAGGGCCAGAGCCACCCCGCCGGCCACCAGGGCCAGCACCACCACCACGATGGCGGTGATCCACGGCCAGCGCCGCCGACGGGGCCGGATGGGCCCCCCGGTGGAGGCGGAGGGCCGGCCGGGCTTGGCCTTCGGCTTGGCCACCTTCCGGCCCGACCGCTGGTCGGGGGCGGAAACGCCGACCACGGCGGGAGCGCCCAGCTCGGTGGCGTCGGGGGCGGCCCCGTCGAACGGACGGCGGACCGGGCGGACCAGCGCCTTGTCCACCTCGTCCTCCTCGTCGACCGGCACCGCGTCCACGATGGGGACGGGCCGGGGCTCGGGCAGGGCGGCAGCCACCTCCTCCAGCCGGGAGGAGAGTTGGGCGGCATCGAAGCGCTCGGAGGGCTCGGGGGCGGCCGCCCACACCAGGACGTCGTTGAGCGGGCCGAGGGCGTCGTGCTCGGGCAGGAGGGCGCCGACCCGGGCCATGAGGGTGGCGATGGTGGTGTCGCCGATGAACGGCGTCTCGCCGGTGACGGCTTCGTAGAGCACCAGGGCCAGGGCGTAGACGTCGGCCTTGCCGTCGAGGACCCACCCCTCGACCTGTTCGGGGGCGGCGTAGCGGGCCGTGCCGAGGATGGCCCCTTCCGGTTCGGTCCAGGCCGCCTCGGCCAGGGCCCGGGCCAGTCCGAAGTCGGCGATGCGAAGCCGGCGGTCGGCGTCGAAGAGCAGGTTGGCCGGCTTGATGTCCCGGTGGATCAGGCCCCGGCGGTGGGCGTAGTCCAGCCCGGCGGCGGCCTGGAGGCCGACCTGGACCGCCTGCTCCGGGGTGAGGAGGGCGCCGGTGTCGAAGACCTGGCGGAGGCTGCCGCCGGCCAGGTACTCCAGCACGAGGTAGGGCTCGTCGTGCTCCTCGCCCCAGTCGAAGACCTGCAGGATGTTGGGATGGTTGAGGGCGGCAACGGCCCGGGCCTCGGCCCGGAACCGCTTGAGGAAGTTGACGTCGCCGGCCAGGGCCGGATGGAGGACCTTGATGGCCACTCGGCGGTGGAGCGAGACGTCGTCGGCCAGATAGACGTGCGCGGACGCACCCGTCCCCAGGGCGGTGACAAGTCGGTAGCGGCCGCCGAGGACACGCCCGATGGAGTCGGTGATACTCGGCATCTCTCCGGCACAGGCTACCGAGTCGGGTAGCGCCAGCGGTGGAGGGTGGCTGCTTTCCTGGCCAGGTTGGTGAAGGGGGATGAACGAGAGGGGACGGGGCCGAAGCCCCGTCCCCTCTGCGAGACAAGCGATGCCCAGCATCGCCCTGAGGTACTGCTCAGGTGTTAGCTGATGTGCACCGTGCTCACCGACGGGTCGATGGCCGCCGTGGCCACCGTGCCCTGCTCGTCGACGGCAGCGTTAAAGAAGTTGTCGCCAGGCTTCAGGCCCGAGCCGGTGATGGCGCCCAGGCACGCGTTGAGCGTGGACGACTGGCCCTTGTCCTGCTTGGGAGCCGACACCACCCCGGTGATCTGGAAGCCCACATCGCCGCCGCAGACGCCGTTGATGATCTCCGAGGAGCCGGTGGTCTTGGTCGAGTAGGCGATGCCGTTGATGGTGAAGCTCAGCTTCTTCAGCGCCTTCTGGATGGACGCGGTGCCTCCGGAGGTGAAGTTGGCCCATGAGCCGTATCCGTACTCACCGACCTGGCAACCCGGGTTGGAGGTGGGCTCGGGCTGGCCGACCTTCTTGGCGCACTTGGTCGACTTCGACACGATGTTGTTGCCGGTGCCTCCGCCGGTGCATCCGCCGCCGAAGGTGGTGGCCGAGGTGGTAGTGGTCGACGTCTTCGCCGGACTAGCCGATCCGGCCTTCGAGATCCCGGGGGGTGCGAACGTGACCGTGGCGCTGACGCTGCACGTCACCGCAGGATCGGGCGGCGTCGGCGCCTTCTTGGCCCCGGCCACGCCGCCGGTCACAGCAACCACGCTGACCGGCATGGCGATCGCTGCTGCGATCACAAGCATCTTGCGAATCATGTGTGCTCCTTAGCTTTTCCCCCGCATCGCTGCAGGAATCGAAGTCGGGAGACGGGCCCCCCAACCGTGAAGCCACCGGCATGACGAAGCGCGCCCAGCCGAGGGGCAGTTGTAGGTCCCCCCGGACGCTTGCGACCCATCACGTCGGTGTTCATCCCCGACCCGGACGGTCGCCACGAATAACCTGGTACTCAGGTCCCCCCGTGGACTCCCCCCTGATCGGTACCGGTACCCTAACGGGCCGGAGCTTCCATTTCAATCATGTTCGCCGGCCGCTCCGGGCGCCCCGCTGCGAGGAGCGTGATCCCCCGAATTTGAGGGCGCCCACCGCTCGGGCGTTCAAGGACTAGTCCGGCAGCTCCCCGCTCTCCAGCAGGTCGTCGAACCGCTCGCCGTCCAGCACCGGGACCCCCAGCTGCTCGGCCTTGGCCACTTTGGACGCTCCGGGTGACTGCCCGACCACCAGGGCGAAGGTCTTCTTCGAGACCGTGCCCGGGGACGTTCCGCCGCGGGCCACGATGGCCTCCTCGGCCGACTCCCTCGTGTAGCCCTCGAGGGTGCCGGACACCACCACCGGCCGGCCCTCCAGGGTCTGGGCCACCTCGGCGGCGGCGCCGGGCTCGGGGCGGGGCTCCACCAGGGCCAGGCCCGCGGCCTGCAGGCGCTCCACCACCGACCGGTTGACCGGCGAGGCCAGCCAGCGCACCACGCTGGTGGCGATGACCGGACCCACCCCGTCCACCGCGGCCAGGGTGGCCTCGTCGGCGGCCAGGACCGCATCGATGTCCCCGAAGGCGCGGGCCAGGGCCACCGAGCCCACCTGGCCCAGGTGGCGGATGCCCAGGCCGGTCAGGACCCGATGCAGCGGGCGGGACCGAGAGCTGTCGATGGCGCCGAGGAGGTTGGCGATGGACACCGGGGCGAATCCCTCCAGCCCCTCGAAGGTGGCGGCGGTGAACGAGTAGAGGTCGGCCACGTCGGTGAGCAGTCCGCGGTCGGCGAAGAGCTGGACCCGCTGCTCCCCGAGGCCCTCGATGTCCATGGCCGACCGCGAGGCGAAGTGGGCGATGCGCTGCACCCGCTGGCCCGGGCAGTCGAGGTTGGTGCAGAAGGTGTCGCTCTCGTCGGGCAACCGCACCAGGGGCGCCCCACAGCTCGGGCACGTGGTCGGGAACTTCCACCGGCGTTTGCGACGGATCCCGGGGGTGAGCACCGGCCCCACCACCTCGGGGATGACGTCGCCGGCCTTGCGCACCACCACCGTGTCGCCCGGGCGCACGTCCTTGGCCCGCACCTGGTCCTCGTTGTGCAGGGTGGCCAGGGACACGGTGGACCCGCCCACGAACACCGGCTCCAGCACCGCGAAGGGCGTGGCCTTGCCGGTGCGCCCGATGGAGACGGCGATGCCGAGCAGCGCGGTGGTGCGCTCCTCCGGGGGGAATTTGTAGGCGATGGCCCACCGCGGCGCCCGCGATGTCGCCCCCAGCCGGCGTTGGAGCTCGAGGTCGTCCACCTTGACCACCACTCCGTCGATCTCGTAGTCGAGGTCATGGCGATCGGCCTCCCACCGCCGGCAGAAGGCCAGGACGGCCTCGAGCCCGTGGACCCGCGACCGCTCGGGGTTGACCGGGAACCCGGCCCGGTCCAACCAGGCCAGGGTGGCGGCGTGGGTGGCGGCCAGCTCGCCGGGGAAGGATGACCCAGCGCCGGCTCCGGAGCCGTCGGCCACATCCAGCTGGCCCACCTGGTAGGCCCAGAACGAGAGGTCCCGACCGGCGGTGACCGACGGGTCCTTCTGCCGCAGCGAGCCCGCCGCCGAGTTGCGCGGATTGACGAAGAGCCGGTCGCCGGCCTCGGCCTGGCGCCGGTTGAGCTCCTCGAAAGCCGACGCCGGCATGTAGACCTCGCCCCGCACCTCGAGGAGGGCCGGCGGCGGCCCGGCGGCCCGGTGCACTCGCTCCGGGATGTCGGCGATGGTCGCCACGTTGGCCGTCACGTCCTCGCCGGTCCGGCCGTCCCCGCGGGTGGCGGCCTGGACGAAGCGGCCCCGTCGGTAGGTGAGGGAGATGGCCAGCCCGTCGATCTTGAGCTCGCAGACGAAGGCGGTGTCGTCGGGGACCTGTTTGGCCAGCCGGTCGGCCCAGGCCTGGAGCTCCTCGGAGCTGAAGGCGTTGTCGAGGCTCATCATCGGGACCCGGTGGGCCACCGGTGCGAACAGGGTGGAGGGGGCCGCCCCCACCGTGGAGGTGGGCGACTCCGGCACCACCAGGTCGGGGTGGTCGGCCTCGATGGCCCGCAGCTCGCGGACCAGGGCGTCGTACTCGGCGTCGGCGATCTCCGGTGCGTCCAGGCGGTGGTAACGGTCGTTGTGGTACCCGATGAGGGCACGCAAACCCTCGGCACGGGCCACCGGGTCACGAACGTCCGCCCCTCCCCCGTCCTCTGCGGTCTCCGGCGAGGGCGTGGGCACCCGGGGGCTCACCGGGCGATCCCCGAGCCCACCACCTCGTCGGGGCGGAGCGGGTCGTAGAGGGCCACGGTCTGGCCCGGAGCCACCCGGCGCTGGGGGGACTCGAAGGTCACCGCCAGTCCCCCGGCGGTGCGCCCGACCACGGCCGGCGCCGGGCGGCCGTGGGCGCTGCACTGGGCGATGAGCCCGACGCCCCCGTGGTCCTGGCCCGACCCCTCGACGGCGGTGGGGTCGCCGTCGACCCAGGTCACCGTGTGCAGCTCCACGCCGGGAGCCCACGCCGCCTCGGGCGGTCCGATGGCCACCCGGCGGGCGCCGACGTCCACCGCGGTCACGAAGCGCCGGCGACCGTCCCCACTGTGCCCCATCCCCCGTCGCTGACCCACGGTGACCAGCTCGACGGCGTCGACCGCGCCTAGGTCCTCACCGGTCCGGTGGTCGACCAGCCGTCCCGGGTGCAGGGAGAGCCGGTCGCCCAGGAACCCCGGGCGGCCTTCGTCCGAGCGGATGAAGCAGACGTCCTGGCTGTCGGGCTTGGCCGCGGTGCGGAGGCCGCGTCGCGTTGCGTCGGCGCGGACCTCGGCCTTGGTCATCTCCCCCACCGGGAACCGGGTCCGGGCCAGCTGGCCCTGGCCCAGCATGGCCAGCACGTAGGACTGGTCCTTGTCCGGGTCGACCCCACGGCACAGCCGGAGACGCCCGTCGGCCGCCTCGGTCCGCCGGGCATGGTGGCCGGTGGCCACGGCGTCGAAGCCCAGGTCGGTGGCCCGCTCCAGCAGCTGGTCGAACTTGAGGTGGCGGTTGCACTCGATGCAGGGGTTGGGCGTCCGGCCCTCGGCGTGGCCCCGGACATAGGGCGTCACCACCCGCTCCTCGAACGCCGCGGCGAAGTTGAACACGTGGTGGACCAGGCCCAGCTGGTCGGCCACCCGGCGGGCGTCGTCCACGTCGGCCACCGAGCAGCACCCCGAGTCTGAGGCCCCGCCCCACAGCTTGAGCGTGGCTCCCACCACCCGGTCGGGCCCGAACCGGTCGGCCATCAGGGCCGCGGCCACCGACGAGTCGACACCACCGGACATGGCCACCAGCACGCGCACCGGGTCAGTCTCGCAGCTGGCCGACCGCACCCGGCACCACGGCCAGGGCCTGGTCGACCTCGGCGTCGGTGGTGGTGGCCCCGAGGGACATCCGGATGCCGCTCGCCGCCTCGTCGGGCGGGAGGCCCATCGACGTCAGCACGTGGCTGACCTCCACCGCGCCGCTGGAGCAGGCCGCCCCCGCCGAGACGGCCAGGCCGGCCCGGTCCAGCAGGATCACCAGGGCCTCGGCCTCCACGCCGGCGAAGCGGAGATGCAGCGATCCGGCCACCCGGTGCGCTCGCTCCCCGGTCTCGACGGTGCCGGCCACCGAGGCCAGGATCCCGTCGCCCAGTCGGTCCCGCAGGGCCGACACCCGGGCCACGGTGGCGGGCCGGGACGACTCGGTGACGGCCAGAGCCGCCGACAGGGCCACGATCCCGGCCACGTTGTGGGTGCCGCTCCGACGCTCCCGTTCCTGCCCACCGCCGTGGAGGAGGGGGCGGAGGCCGACTCCGGGGCCCACCACGAGCGCACCGACCCCCTTCGGGCCCCCGAACTTGTGGGCACTGATCGACACCAGGTCGGCCCGGGCCGTCAACGGGGCCGTCTCCATCCAGGGCACCGCCTGGACCGCGTCGGTGTGGAAGAGCGCGTTCGGGGCCCCGGCCCGCACCAGCGCGGCCACCGCCTCGATGGGCTGCACCGTCCCGATCTCGTTGTTCACCGCCATCACCGACACCAACCCGACGTCCGGCGTGCATGCCGTGGCCAGGGCGTCGAGGTCGACCAGTCCGTCCTTGCCCGTCCCGACCTCCCGCAGCTCGGCCCCGGTGCGTCGGGCCAGGGCCCGGCAGGTGGCCAGCACCGCGTGGTGCTCCATGGCCGCACAGACCAGGGCCGGCGGCCGGGCGCGGCCGGCGCGGCACTCCCAGCCGCCCACCACGGCCAGGTTGTCGGACTCGGTCCCCCCCGAGGTGAAGACCACGTCGCCGAGGTCGGCGCCGAACGACGCGGCGAGATGCTGGCGGGCGTCGTCCACCGCCCGGCGGGCCCGGCGCGACTCCAGGTGGCCTCCTGACGGGTTGCCGAACACGCCGGTGAGGTACGGGAGCATGGCCTCCACCGCCTCGGGGTGCATGGGGGTGGTGGCGGCGTGGTCGAGGTAGGCCCGCCCCGGACCGGACGCCGGCGGCACCACGGGCTCCATCGGCGCCATCATGCCACCCACACCGACTTCACGTTGCAGAACTCGTGGAGGCCCCAGCTGGACAGCTCCCGACCGACCCCCGAGCTCTTGATCCCCCCGAAGGGCAGCTCGGGCATGGACACCACCATCCCGTTGACGAAGACCTGCCCGGCCACCAGCTCGGTGACGAAGCGCCGCTGCTCGTCGGAATCCGAGGTCCACACGCTCGATCCCAGTCCGAACTCCGTCCCGTTGGCCAGGTCCAGCGCCTCGTCGGCATCGGCGGCGGTGAAGAGCAGGGCCACCGGGCCGAAGACCTCCTCGGTGGCCACCCGCATGGCCGGGGTGATGCCGGTGATCACCGTGGGCCGGTAGAAGAAGCCGGGCTGGTCGGGACCCCCCGGCCCGATGACCCGCTCGCCGCCGCACAGGATGGTGGCTCCGTGGTCCCGGGCGTCCTCCACCTGAGCGGCGATGGTGTCCCGGGCCGCCGCGGTGACCAGCGGACCGACCTCGGTGGCCGGATCGAACGGGTCGCCCACCGACAGGGCGTCCATCCCGGCCACGAAGCGCTCGGTGAACGGTCGGGCCACGCCCTCATGGACGATGAAGCGCTTGGCGGCGATGCACGACTGGCCGGCGTTCTGGACCCGGGCCTGGATGCCCACCGCCACCGCCCGGTCGAGGTCGGCCGACGGCAGCACGATGAAGGGGTCGCTGCCCCCCAGCTCCAGCACGATCTTCTTCCCCGCCGCGCCGGCCTGGGCGGCCACGGCCCGCCCGGCGCCGACACTGCCGGTCAGGGTGACCGCCTGCACCCGGTGGTCGGCGATGATCGCCGGCACCCGATCGGTGCCGACGAGCAGCGCCTGCAGGACGCCGTCCGGCGCCCCGGCCCGGCGGAAGAGGTCCTCGAGCAGCAGTGCGGTGCGGGGCACGCTCGGCG
>DATCBL010000162.1:0-8037 GCA_036511875.1 Acidimicrobiales bacterium | reverse complement strand
ACCTTCTCCTCCAGACCGACGGCCCGGGCCCGCTTCTTCAAGACCCCCCAGACCCCCTGCCGGGTCAGCCGACCGCCCCGGGCATTGAGGAAGACGGCTTCGGCGTCGCTGCGGCGCCGCCATCGCTCCGGCTCGAGGAGGGGCCGGCCCTGGCCCGAGAGCCAGTCCGCCAGAGCCGCGCGGGCGAGCCCGCCCAGCGGGACGACGCGCTCCTTGTCCCCCTTCCCGAGCACGCGCAGGAGCGGCAGCTCAGTGGCCTCGACCGCGCCGGCGACGTCGCCGAGGTTCAGGCCGACCACCTCGCTCACCCGGGCCCCGGTGCCGTAGAGCACCTCGACGAGGGCCCGGTCCCGACGGTCGGTCGGCTCGGCCCCGCTCACCGAGTCGAGCAGGGTCAGTACCTGGTCCTCGTCGAGGGCCTTAGGGAGCCTCCGGGGGATCCGCGGCGAGCGGAGGTCGGCGGTCGGGTCAAAGGCGAGGTCCCCCTCACTGACCAGAAAGCGGAAGAGGCCCCGCAGCGCGGTGGTGGACCGGGCCATGGAGGCCGGATTGCGGCCCTGGTCGCGCAGCTGGGTCAGGTGGCGCTCGATGGCGCCGGTGTCGGCCGCGGCCGGGTCGACGCCGGACTCGGCCGCCCACCGCTCCCACACCGCGATGTCCCGCCGGTAGGCGGCCAGGGTGTTCCGCGACCGACCCTTCTCCACGGCCAGCCACGACAGGTACTCCTCGGCCCCGGTGGACAGGGCCTGGCTCACCGGCGGGCGTCCAGACGCCGCCGGGCCAGGCCCACCCCGAGGATGGTGGTGGCGTCGACGATGGCCCCGTCGTCCACCAGCTGGTCGAACCGGGCCAGGGGGACGGGCTCGACCCGCATGTAGCGTTCCTCGATGCCCTGGCGGTCGGTGGGCACCGGGGTGAGCCCGGTGGCCAGGTACACCGAGGTGAACTCGTCACAGAACCCCGGGGTGACCGCGCACCGGGCCAGCAGCTCCAGCTCGGTGGCGGCATAGCCCACCTCCTCGGCCAGCTCCCGCCGGGCCGTCACGTCGTCGGGCTCGCCTTCGACATCGCAGGTGCCGGCGGGCGCCTCCAGGATCCAGCCGTCGATGGCCGGCCGGTACTGGTGCACCAGCACCACGCAGTCGTCGTCGGTCACCGCCACCACCGCCACCGCCCCGGGGTGCCGGACCACGTCCCGCTCGAAGGCCACCCCGTCGGGATCCTCGAACCCGGCCCGGGTCAGGGTGATCACCCAGCCCCGGTGGACCACCTCCTCTCCGGTGGCCCGGAACCGCGGGAGCGGCGAATCGTCAGCGGCCGCCGGGGTCACCCGACGTCGATCAGGCGCGGATCCCGTCCCTCGGCCCGAGCCAGGGCGGCGTGGACCAGCTCGCGGAAGAGCGGGTGGGGCCGGTCGGGTCGGCTCTTGAACTCCGGGTGGGCCTGGGTGCCCACCCAGTAGGGATGGCCCGGCAGCTCGATGAACTCGACCAGGCGACCGTCGGGCGAGATCCCCGAGCAGACCAGCCCGACCTCCTCCAGCCGGGTCCGGTAGCGGGGGTTCACCTCGTAGCGGTGGCGGTGGCGCTCGGAGACCACCTCGGTGCCGTAGGCCGAGGCCACCTGGGACCCGGAGGTGAGCCGGGCGCTGTAGGAGCCGAGCCGCATGGTCCCGCCCTTGTCCACCACGTCGTTCTGGTCGTCCATCAGGTCGACCACCGGATGGGGGGTCAGGGCGTCGAACTCCCGTGAGTTGGCCCGGTCCAGCCCGGCCAGCGATCGGGCCACGTCGATGATCATCACCTGGAGCCCCAGGCACAGACCGAGCAGGGGGATCTCGTGCTCCCGGGCGTAGTGGGCGGCGGCGATCTTCCCCTCCACCCCGCGCTCCCCGAACCCGCCCGGGATGACCAGGCCGTCGAACTTCCGGAGGCCGTCGGCCTCGAGGAGGTCGGGGACGGTCGCCGCCTGGATCCACTCGATCTCCACCTTGGCGCCGTGGTGGAACCCGGCGTGGCGGAGCGACTCCACCACCGACAGGTAGGCGTCGGGGAGGTCGACGTACTTCCCGATGATCCCGACCCGCACCGGTCGCACCGCCGCGTCGACCTGGTCGACCAGGCGCTCCCAGGTGCTGAGGTCGATGGGATGGGAGCGCTCGTCGTACTGCAGGAGCCCGAGGATGTAGCGGTCCAGGCCCTCTTCGTGGAGGACCAGCGGGATCTGGTAGATGTTGGCGGCGTCCACCGCCGAGACCACCGCTTCGATGGGGACGTCGCACAGCAGGGAGATCTTGCGCTTCAGGTCGTCGGAGATCATCCGGTCCGAACGGCACACGATGACGTCGGGTTGGATCCCCCGGCTCCGGAGCTCGGTGACCGAGTGCTGGGTGGGCTTGGTCTTCTGCTCGCCGGAGGGGCCGAGGTAGGGCACCAGGGTGAGGTGGACGTAGCAGACGTTCTCCCGGCCCACGTCCCGCCGGAACTGCCGGATGGCCTCGATGAACGGGACGATCTCGATGTCGCCCACCGTGCCGCCGATCTCCACGATGACCACGTCGACGTCGTCGGAGCCGAGCTCGCGCACCCGCTTCTTGATCTCGTCGGTCACGTGGGGGATGACCTGGACCGTCTTGCCCAGGTAGTCGCCCCGCCGCTCCTTGGCGATCACCGACGAGTAGATCCGCCCGGTGGTGGCGTTGGAGTTCTTGTGGAGGTTCTCGTCGATGAACCGCTCGTAGTGGCCGAGGTCCAGATCGGTCTCGCCGCCGTCCTCGGTGACGAAGACTTCGCCGTGCTCGAAGGGGTTCATCGTGCCCGGGTCGACGTTGATGTACGGGTCCAGCTTGCACATGGTCACCCGCAACCCCCGGCACTTGAGCAACCGGCCCAGCGAGGACGCGGTGAGACCCTTGCCCAGCGAGGAGGACACGCCTCCGGTGAAGAAGACGAACTTGGTGGCCCGCCGGACGGGACTGGTTCCGTTCCCGGCCGAGTGGGTGCCGGGGGTCGGATCCTCCGTCGGCTGTTCCCCGAAGGGCTGCGGCGGGCCATCCACGTCAGGCACCTGATGAGGCTAGCGGAACCGCGCCGGCCACCGTGCGGACCCCGCCCCGGCGCGGTCCCCGACACCGCCCGCCCGCTCACCCCGGCGCGGGCCGGGTGGTGTCGGGGACCGGACCGGTCAGCCCCGACCCCGTCGCGAAGGACTCCCGTCCAATAGTTCCCGGGCGTGCCGGCGGGCCGAGGCGCTGTCGGGGTGGCCGGACAGCATGCGGCTCAACTCGACCACCCGCCCCTCCCCGTCGAGGGGGGTCACCTCCGACCGGGTGCGGCCCGAGTCCTCGGCCTTGCGCACCTCGATCTGATGGTCGGCCTGGGCGGCCACCTGGGCCAGGTGGGTCACCACCAGCACCTGGCCGTGGCCGGCCAGGCCGGCCAGCGCCGACCCCACCGCCAGCGCCGCCTCGCCCCCGACCCCGGCATCGACCTCGTCGAACACCATGACCCCGGGCGCGTCGGAGACGGCCAGCCGGATGGCCAGCATGGTGCGGGCCAGCTCCCCGCCGGAGGCCGACGAGGCCAGCGGCATCAGGGGCTCCCCGGGGTTGGCGCCGAGCAGGAAGCCCACCTGGTCGGCCGGTCCGTCCCCGTCCACCGCGATCTCGAACCGGGCCGAGGGCATGGCCAGGCGGCGCAGGGTGGACTCGATCCGCTCGGCCAGCGGAGGGGCGGCTTTCCGTCGGGCCGCGGCCACCTCCTCGCCCCGACGGGCCACGACGGTACGGGCCGACTCGATCTCCAGATCGAGGGCCTGGGCCCGTTGTTCCTCTCCCTCGGCCGCAGCCAGGCGGAGCCGCGCCTCGTCGGCGAACGCCAGCACGTCGTCGAGGGAGTCCCCGTATTTCCGGCGGAGTTGGTGGAGCAGCTGGCGTCGTCGGCGCAGTTCCTCCAGGCGCTCGGGATCGTCCTCCCACGTCTCGACCACCGACCGGAGCTCGGACGCCAGGTCGGAGAGCTCGGCCATGGCCGAGCGGACCCGGGCGTCCGGGTCGGCGAGGGGGAGGCGCCCGTCCAGGGCCGTGGACGCCTCGGCCAGTCGATCGAGGGCACTGGTCCCCTCGGCTCCCGAGACCGCGGTGAGGGCGGCGGCGGCGGCCTGGCGGTGGGCGGCCGCTTCGGACAGCCGGTCCTCCTCGGCCTCGAGCCGCTCGTCCTCGTCGGCGTCCTCGATGCCCGCACCGTCGATCTCCCCGATCTGGTAGCGGAGCAGGTCGACCTGGCGGGCCCGCTCCCGGGCGTCCCCCCCGAGGGTCTCCGACTCGTCGACCAGTCGGCGGAGCTGGAGGCGGGAGGCGGCGTAGCCGGTCAGGTCGACCTGCCCGAAGGCGTCGAGGGCCCGTCGTTGGGCGTCGGGACGGACCAGCGCCTGGTGCTCGTGCTGGCCGTGCAGCTCGATGAGCGCCCCGGCCGCTTCGGCCAGCGTCCCGATGGTGGCCATCCGGCCGTCGACCCAGGCCCGGGAGCGGCCCGTGCCCGGCACCGAACGGGCCAGGGTGACCTCGGTTCCCCCGTCGGGCCCGGTTCGGTCGTCGGGCTCGGAACCTCCGGGTCGATCGTCATCGGGGTCGGCGACGGGCGCCGATCCGAACGGACGGTGACCGGGGGGCACGACGAACCGGCCCTCGACCACCGCCTCGTCGGTGCCGGCCCGGACCACGGAGGGGTCGGCTCGGGCCCCGAGCAGCAGGCTGAGGGCCTCCACCAGGAGCGTCTTGCCCGCCCCGGTCTCACCGGTGAGGGCGGTCATCCCCGGCCCGAGGGCCACCGTGACGTCGTCGATGACCCCGAGGTTCCGCACCCGGAGCTCGACCAGCTGAGGTCCCAGGGCACCCATCCCTAGCGGTCGGCGAGGTGGAACTTGGCCCGGAGGATGGAGTGGAAGTCCGTCGACCGGAAGGTCACCAGCCGGGCCGGCTGCTCGCCCTCGTGGCACTCCACCCACGCGCCGGGCTCCAGGGTGGAGACGGAGACCCCGTCGACCACCAGCACCGCCGAGCGGGGCTCCTTCACGTCCAGCCGGATCCGCTCGTGCGGGTCCAGCACCAACGGCCGGTCGAAGAGCATGTGCGGCGCCACCGGGGTCAGGACGATGGCCCGCAGCCGGGGGGAGAGCACCGGTCCCCGGGCCGAGAGGTTGTAGGCGGTGGACCCGGTCGGAGTCGAGATGAGCAGCCCGTCGGCGGCGTAGGTCACGAAGGGTCGGTCGTCGATGGAGGTGGCGATGCGCACGGTGTGGCCGGGCACGGTCTTCTCCACCGTGGCCTCGTTGAGGGCGGTGCGCTGGGCGGTACGCGAGCCGTCGGGGGCGTGGACGGAGACCGACAGGGTCATCCGCTCCTCTACTTGGTGGGTCCCGGACAAGAAGGAGGCCAGGGCGTCCTCCAGGCCGGCCGGCTCCACCGAGGTCAGGTACCCGAGCCGACCGATGTTGATGCCGAGTACCGGGATCCCGCCGGCCAGGGCGGTCTCCACCGATCGGAGCAGCGTGCCGTCCCCGCCCAGGCTGACCACCAGGTCCGCTCCGTCGGCGGAGGCGGTGCCGTCGGGCCGGAGCGCCGGCACGGAACGGTGACCCCGCTCGGAGAGCCAGGCGGAGGCCCGCTTCTCCAGCGCGGCGGCCTCGGGCCGGAAGGGGTTGGTGTAGAAGGCGATGACGGCCATGACCCCTATCCTGTCGCCTTTTCACCGTGGGCCTCGGTGACGGCGCGGTCCACCAGGTCGGTGAGGCCGGCCACGGTGGTCGACGGATCCGCCGCCGGACGCCCCGCCGGGGGGGTCCGGGCGTGCAAGAGGAACTCGGTGTTCCCGGCGGAACCGGTGATGGGCGACGGCATCACCCCGAGGACGTCGGCCCCGGCGCCGGCCAGCGCCCCGGCCACTTCGGCCAGGGTCCTGCGGTGGACCTCGGGGTCCCGGATGACCCCCTTGCCGCGTGACGCCTCGACCCGACCCGCCTCGAACTGCGGTTTGACCAGGACCACGAGGGGTGAGTCCGGCGCCACCACCTCCCCGGTGAGCACGGCCACGGCCCGGGTCACCGACATGAAGGAGAGGTCGGCCGTCACCAGCCCGACCGGGGTCCCCCCTACCGTCTCGAGGGTGACGTCACGGATGTCGAGGCGCTCGCGGCACTCCACCCGCGGATCGCTCCGGAGCCGCGGGTGGAGCTGGCCCCGACCCACGTCGACCGCCACCACCGAGGCCGCGCCGGCCTGGAGCAGGCAGTCGGTGAACCCACCGGTGGAGGCGCCGGCGTCGAGGGCCCGCAGCCCCGAGACGTCGATGGAGAAACGGTGCAACGCGGCATCGAGCTTCTCTCCGCCCCGGCCCACGAAGCGGGGAGGAGGTCCGAGCAGTTCCACCGGTTCGGCCGCGGCCACCAGTCGGGACGGCTTCTCGGCCACCGAGCCGGACACCAGCACCTGTCCCTCGTCGATGAGCGCCACGGCCTGGGGGCGGCTCTCGACCAGTCCTCGTTCGACCAGGACCCGGTCGAGTCGTCGCCGCGGGGAGTTGGTCAGTCCGTCGACCCAGTGCCGGCCTGGTCTGCCGGGGCCTTCATGGCCGGGGCCTTCTTCGCCGCCGACTTCTTGGCCGGTGCCTTCTTTGCTGCCGACTTCTTGGCCGGTGCCTTCTTGGCTGCTGCCTTCTTGGCCGTGGCCTTCTTCGGTGGTGTCTTCTTGGCCGCCGACTTCTTGGCCGCGGCCTTGCTCCCGGTGGTGGCGGCCCGGCCGGCTTCTGCCGTCCGTCCGATCAGGGAGGCCACCTGCTGGGCCAGGTCCTCGAGGGAGGTGATGCCCACGCTGTCGAGCTGGTGGGCAACCTCTCTGCGCACCTGGGCGGCGAAGGCCTCACGGCCCTTGCGGCTCCGCTCGAGCAGCTCCTCCACCTTGGCCTTGGCATCGGCGCTCTGGAACTCCCCGTTCTGGACCAGCTCCTGGACCAGCTCCTCGGCTTTGGTACGGGTCAGGTTGGTGAAGGCGATGCCGGCGTCGAGGTATTTCTGGAATCCGTCTCGTGCGACCATTTCGCCATCCTACCTGGAGGGTTGGTGATCGTCACCGACGTTTTTCCCCGGGGTCGGGGAGAGACAGGCACGCACCAGGGAGACGAAATCCAGGGCCCGCCGGGCCACCGGCACGTCGAAGCCGCGGGCCCCGGCCGGCGTCACCCCCGAGTCCACCAGGCCGAAGGCGATGCCCAGCCGCTCGGCCAGGCGACCGTCGGTCCTCGGCTGGTCGCCGATCATGACCACCGACGGGTCGCCGTCGGTGAACCCGAACCGCTCCTGCATCAGCGTGGCCATGGCCCGATGGGGTTTACCGGCGATCTCCGGGGTGACCCCGGAGGCGGTGGCCACCGCGGCCAGCAACGCTCCCGATCCCGGCACCAGCCCTTCGGGCGTCGGGTGAGTGGGATCCTCGTTGGTGGCGATCAGCCGTCCCGACTCTCGGGCGGTGGCGGCGATGGCGGCCAGGGTCGCGAAGTCGAACGAGCGGCTCCAACCGACCACGGCGGCCTCGGCCGGTCCCGGCCCGTCCGGCTCAACCACCTCCACGCCCCGGGCGGCCAGGCTCTCGCGCACCCCGGCCTCGGCCAGCACCCGGACCCGCTGGCCGGGGTCGAGCAGTGACGCCGCCGCGGCGGCCGAGGTGGCCAGATCGCCGGCGGCCGACCCGATGCCGATCCGGTCCAGCCGGGCCAGCAGCTCGCCGGTGGTCGGCGCTGAATTGTTGGTGGCGAACACCACCCGGATGCCGTGGGCGCGCAGCTCGGTCACTGCCTCCCCCACCGGTCCGATCGGCTCGCCGGTGAGCCACACCACACCGTCGAGGTCGACGATCCACAGGGTGGCGGCGGCGAACGGCGGTGGTGACGGCTCGGGGCCCCGGCGGCTCATTCCGGGGAGCTGTCGGCGGCCCCCGGCTCGGTGGCGGTCACCCGTTTCCCCTTGGCCGCCCGCTCTCCCTTTCGG
>DATCBL010000161.1:0-3189 GCA_036511875.1 Acidimicrobiales bacterium | reverse complement strand
CACCGGTCAGCTCGCGGAACTTGGCCTCGATGTCGTCGCGGGTGATCCGTTCGGGTGCCGCGGTCATGGGCTCTCCTTTTCGGGGGCGGAGGAACTCGGGCTCGGGCCCCGGCTGACGGCCAGCACGGCCACCGCGGCCACCAGGACCACCGCCACCGTACAGATCAGGTACGGCGCCCACGACCAGTTGCCGGTGAAGGTGGTCCCGGTCTCACCCTGGAGGACGCGCAGGAAGGCGATTGACAGGATCACCAGGCCGATGGCCAGGGCCACCGATCCGACCACGCCGAACAGGATGAACCGTCCCAGGCCCTTGAGGGGCGTGAGCGTCTCCTGCTTGACGTAGTCCACGACCAGCTTGACGGCCTCGCCGCCCGAGGTGCGTAGGCCACCCAGCCCCTTGCCTGTTCCGCTTCGACCTCGGGCCACGGTCCTCCTCGTGTTCTGCGGTGCCCTGGCGCGTCCCGGGGGCGCCTCGCGCTCCGGTCCACCACCTCCACCTGGTGTTCGATCGCCCAACTCTAGTCAGCGGGTGCCGCCCACTCCGTCCCCGGGCTCCACGGGCGTGGGCGGTCCACCCGCGGCGTCAGGCCCGGTCGGTGAAGAGATAGGTGGAGCTGGCCCGGGCCACAGTGGCGCCGGAGTCGTCGACCACCTCGGCCTCGGCGAAGGCCACCCGCGAGCCCCCCGAGACCACAGTGGCCGTGCACTCGAGCACCGATCCCACCCGCGCCGGAGCCAGAAAGCTGGTCTTCATCTCCACGTTGGACGAGAACACGCTCCTCCCCTGCCCTCGGGCGAAGGTCACTGTGGCCGACCCCATGGCCGAATCGGCCATGGCCCCGATGAGTCCCCCCTGGACGATGCCGGCGGGATTGGCGAAGCGCTCGTCGGCCCGCATCCGCCACACGGTCCGGCCCGGCCGCTCCTTGTCGACGCAGGTCATCCCCAGGGTGAGCTCGCAGTTGGGGGGAACTTGGATCCGGGGGTCGGCCACCGGGTCACGCTACCTCCCTCCGGTTCGTCGATACTGGGGGCATGTCCCATCGACGTCCCGACCGCTCCGGCCCGGCCGTCCTCCTGGGCGAGGCCATCGAGGACTGGACGGGTGACGCCGTCTTCTACGAGTACTCCGCCGCCGCCGACCCACTGGCCGCCGGGGCCATCAGCCGCATCCCCATCCACCGGTTCTCCCCCGACCTCCACGCCGGAGGTCCGACCCGAACCGTCCCCCTCGACCTGTCGGGCCCGCTCGGCGTGGCCGGCCCGGCCACCAGCCCGGGCCTGCTGGCCTCGTTCGTGGTCATCCGCCCCGGTGAGCACCTCGAGACCGGGCCCGACGCCACCAGCGAGCTCTACTACTGCCTGCGGGGCTCCGGAGAGAGTCGGTTCGACCAGCACCAGCCGGGCGGCCGGACGCTCACCGGGCAGATGGCGTGGCGGGCCGGCGACTTCGTCACCCTGCCCTCCGGCTGCACCACCGTGCACGCCGCCCATCCCCCCGAGCCCGGGGCCGGGGACGGGGCCTCCGCGGCCGGCCCACCCACCGCGCTGCTCTACCGGGTCACCGACGCCCCCCTCCTCCGCTATCTCGGCGTGACCCCGTCCCGGCCCCAGTTCGCCCCCACCCGGTTCGACGGGGAGGTGGCCCTGGCCCGGCTGGCCGAGGTGGAGCGGGACCCGGCGGCCGCCGACCGGAGCCGGGTGAGCGTCCTGCTGGGCAACACCGCCACCCCACAGACCCTCACCGTGACCCCCACCCTGTGGGCCATGCTGGGGATCCTCCCCGCCGGCCGGGTCCAGCGACCCCACCGCCACCAGAGCGTGGCCCTCGACCTCATCACCCGGTGCGCACCGGGGTGCTACTCGTTGATCGGGAGCCGGGTCGACGGCCGCGGCGCCATCGTGGACCCGGTGCGGGTCGACTGGGAGGCGGAGGGGGCCTTCGTCACCCCTCCGGGGCTCTGGCACAGCCATCACAACGAGTCCGGGCACCCGGCCTATCTCGTGCCCATCCAGGACGCCGGCCTCCACACCTACCTCCGCTCCCTGGACATCCGGCTCGACCCCCGGGAGACCTGACCGCGGTGCCGTTCGCCAGCGCGCTGTCCGAGCATCCGGTGGCCTCGAAGGCCACCGGGGAGGTCTCGGGGGCGGTGCTCGAGGCGGTCGGTGAGTGCCCGGACCTGGTCATGGTCTCGGTGACCCGCTCCCACGCCGGGGCGCTGGAGGACATCGTGGGGGCCATCGGGTCGGTGCTCCACCCGATGGCCGTGGTCGGGGCGGCCGCCGTCGCGGTGGTGGGAACCGGCCGGGAGGTCGAGGAGACCCCGGGGATCAGCCTGTGGGCCGGTTGGACGGGCCCCCTGGCCGCGGTCCGGTTCACCGCCAGCCGTCTGGCCGGCGGGGACTGGCACTTCGAGGGCTGGCCCTCCCGCCTCGGATTCGAGCCCACCGCCCTGGTCCTGGTGGCCGATCCGTTCACCTTCCCCGCCGACGCCTTCCTGGCCTGGCTGGCCGAGCGTTGTCCGGGCCTTCCGGTGGTCGGGGGCCACGCCTCGGGGGGGCTGGGCCCAGGGGGCACCCGCCTGATCGCCGAGGGCCGGGTGGTGTCCGACGGCGCCGCCGGCGTGCTGGTGGGCGGCGGCGTCGACATCGAGACCCTGGTCTCCCAAGGGTGCCGGCCCTACGGTGACGCCTTCACGGTGACCCGCTCGGACCGGAACGTCATCTACGAGGTGGCCGGGGTGCCGGCCATGGAGTGCCTGGTCGATCAGATCACCCGCCATCTGGCCCCGGCCGAGCTGGCCAACGTCCAGAGCGACGGGCTGTTCGTCGGCCGGGTGGTCGACGAACGGGTGGCCGATCCGGCGCCGTCCGACTACCTGGTGCGGAGCGTGGTCGGGGTGGACCGGGCCACCGGGGCGGTGGCGGTCGACGACCGCGTCCCCCTCGGGAGCACCATCCGGTTCCACCGCCGGGACGCCAGGACCGCCCACGACGAGCTGAGTCAGGTACTGGAGGGCCGACAGGCCGACGCCGGGCTGGTCTTCACCTGCCACGGCCGGGGGACCCGGCTGTTCGACGGCGCCCACCACGACGCCAGGGTGCTGGCGCGTCGGGTGGGTCCGGTCCCGCTGGGGGGACTGTTCGCCGGCGGGGAGTTCGGCCCCGTCGGCGGGCACAATT
>DATCBL010000160.1:0-2050 GCA_036511875.1 Acidimicrobiales bacterium | reverse complement strand
GACACTCGGTCGACCGTGCACTCGACGTCCTGGCCGCCGGACTCCTGCCAGGCGAGGTAGTGACCCACCGGTTCCCCCTCGAGGAGTACCGCACCGCGGTCGAGACAGCCGTCAACAGGAATGTCTCTCACGCCATCAAGGTCGTCTTCCGGCCCGAGGACTGACGACAGTCCGACACAGACCGGGCCGTCGCGGACAGCCCGGCGAAACGGAGGTTCCATGCGAGGTCTGAAGGGAACGTGCGTCGTCGTCACCGGGGTGGCGTCGGGCATCGGCTGGGCGTGCGCTGCCCGGCTCATCGAGGAGGGGGCCTCGGTGGTGGGGGCGGACATCGTCGAGCCGGCCGAGACGCCGCCGGGATCCTCCGCGACGTCCTGGCTGTTCCATGGCGCCGACGTGGCCGACGAAGACGCGGTCGCCGGCCTCATGGCGGCGGCCGTGCGCTTCGGCGGCCGGATCGACGGCGTGGTGAACTCGGCCGGGGTGGCCAGCGGAGGGCCGGTGCACCTGCTGGACACCGACGAGTGGAACCGGGTCCTCGGCATCAACCTGACCGGGACGTACCTGGTGGCCAAGCACGCCATCGGCGTGATGCTCGCCCAGCCCCGGGTGGACGGCTCCCGCGGCTCGGTCGTGACCATCGCCAGCGTCGAGGGACTCGAGGGCACAGCGGGAGGCAGCGTGTACAGCGCGTCCAAGGGCGGGGTGGTCATCCTCACCAAGAGCATGGCCATCGACTACGCCGGCCGGGGGATCCGGGTGAACGCGGTCTGCCCCGGCTTCATCGACACCCCGATGCTGCGGGGTGTCTTCGACTGGCCCGGCCTGGAGGAGTCGAAGGCCGGCGTGGTGGCCGAGCACAAGCTCGGCCGGCTGGGACGCCCCGAGGAGATCGCTGCGGCGACCGCCTTCCTCCTATCGGATGACGCCTCGTTCATCACCGGTCACGCCCTCCCCGTGGACGGGGGGTACACGACCGGCCGGGACCACGGCGTGACCAAGATGCTCGGGCTCTCTGGACCCGAGGCCTGAGCGGACGGCGGACCCCTGCGCTGGTCGAGAGGGCGCTGGTAGCGTCGAGCCATGTCCTCGTCATGGCCGCTCCTCGACTATGAACGGTGGGCCGGGACCTGCGACACCCTCCACGGCCACACCCAGCTGCTGGGCAAGTTGGCCGTGGCCCTGGCACCGCCCGAGCCCCAGCTCCAGCACGCCGCGCTGCGCCTGACGTCCCGTGGCTGGGAGACCGCCCCACTGCCGGCCCCGGACGGATCCGGGACGATGACCGTGGTGCTCGACCTGCGCGTCCATGAGGCGGTCATCGAGACCAGCGGCCGGGGTGGGGGCCGTGTCCCGCTCGTACCCGACCGCTCGGTGGGTGAGGTCACCCGAGAGGTGTTGGCCACCGTGGACGGCCTGGTCGGTCCCGTCACCATCAACATGACGCCCCAGGAGGTGCCGTGGAGCGTGCCGCTCGACGAGGACGACGAGCACGCCAGTTATGACACCGACCAGGTGGGCGACTACTTCGCCGCGGCCACCCAGGCCGCCCTGGTCCTCGCCGAGTTCCGGGCCCCGTACCGGGGGCGGTCGACGCCGGTCAACGCCTGGTGGGGCTCGTTTGACCTCGCGGTCAACCTCTTCTCCGGCGCACCGGCCGCACCACCGTCGAACGACTTCATCATGCGCAACGCCATGGACGCCCAGGAGGTGGCCATCGGATGGTGGCCGGGCGACCGGACCACGAACCAGGCGGCGTTCTACTCCTACGCCCATCCCGCGCCGGACGGCTTCGCCGACGCCACACTCAGCCCCCCGGCGGCCCGGTGGGACGGCGCTCTCGGTGAGTACATCCTCGTGTGGAGCGACGTGTGCTCCAGTGTCGACCCCCGGGCGTCGGCGCTCGAGTTCGCCCGGTCGGCCTTCCACCATGCCTGCACCGTGTGCGCCTGGGACCCTGGACTGACGGCGAGTGCCGAAGGTGCGCCGCCTCCGGTAACCTGAGCCCCGTGTCCGACCTACCGGCCGGAAACGTGCCGGCCCGACTCAG
>DATCBL010000159.1:0-9646 GCA_036511875.1 Acidimicrobiales bacterium | reverse complement strand
GGTCCGTTCCCGAGGCCGGTGTCCTCCGATCCGCGGCCGACGAGGTCGGGGACGGGTCGGGGCCCGGTCTCGCGGGCGGTCCCGCCGTCGTCCACCATCGGGCCATGCTAGGAGATGGCCCAGCTCAGCCCGTCGATCCTGGCCTGCCCCGCCGGCATCCCGCCCCCGCCTCGTGGGCCCGGGCGGTGCCTCTCCCCGGGGGCCACGCCCCGGACCAGGCCACCGACCAGGTTTGTTGCAAAACCTCGCTTCCTGTTCCCTTACCGGGGTCGGAGTGCCAAGATGGCGGTCGGGTCCCCTGCGGCCCGGTAGAGCAGCACCGTAGAGCAGTACCTACAGAGGAGACTCTGGAAGGGGGAAGTCCATGCGTGTTTCGAACCTTCTCGAAGGAAAAGGGAGCATGGTGGTCACCGTCACCAAGGACGCCACGGTGGGCGACGTGGTGGCCGAGCTGACCCATCACCGGATCGGAGCCCTGGTGGTCTCCCCGGACGGCCAGCGCATCGAGGGCATCGTCTCCGAGCGCGACATCGTGAAGCGTCTCAGCGTCCTCAACACCAGGCTCCTCGACGAGCCGGTGTCTTCGATCATGTCGACCGACGTCCGGGTGACCGCCCCCACCGACGATGTGGAGTCGATCATGAACCTGATGACCGAGCGGCGCATCCGCCACGTCCCCGTGGTGGAGGACGGCCGGCTGGTCGGCATCATCAGCATCGGCGACGTGGTCAAGAGCCGCATCGGTGAGCTTGAGAAGGACCGCAACGAGCTGATGGAGTACATCACCGCCCGCTGAGCCCACGGCGACCCCGGCGGGGTCCGATGGTCGGAGGCCGCCCGCCCGGGCCTACGCTCGGCGCGTGGACGACCAGGGGAACTCGCTCGGCATCGTGATCGTCGATCACGGCTCGCGCCTGCACGACGCCAATCGTCGCCACGAGGAGTTCGTGGCAGAGTGGCAGCGGGAGCGGGGGTTGGACATCGTCGAGCCGGCCCACATGGAATTGGCCGAGCCCTCGATCGGCTCGGCCGTCGATGCCTGTGTCTCGGCCGGGGCCACCACGGTAGTGATCGCCCCGTACTTCCTGTGGCCGGGCCGCCACTGGGACCGGGACATCCCGGCCCTGGCCGCCGAGGCCTGCCGGCGCCATCCCGGGGTCCGTCACCTGGTGGCGGCTCCGCTCGGTCCCCACCCCCGGCTCGGGGACATCGTCGAGGAGCGCATCGACCACTGCCTGGCCCACGTGGCCGGCCGGGCCCCCGAGTGCGACGTGTGCGCCGGGACCGGCCGCTGCCGACTGGTCTGACCTCAGCTGCAGCGGTCGCCCAACCACGGCTGATCGCCGTCGAGGGCATAGAGGGCCACCGCCACGGTGTCCTGCTCCGCCCGGGTGGCCGAGCTCGGCACCACGCCCACTAGGTAGGAGAGCCCGGCGTCCTGGTCGGCGAGGTTCCAGGTCGACTGGCTGAACTGGAAGGCCCCGTAGTACCCGTTGCCGGTGTTGATGCTGTAGTCGCCACCCGACTCCGCCTGCACCACGCACTGGAGGAACGGGTTGAGGGCCGGGTCGGGGAGGTTCGAGCCGGCCCCGGGGGGGACGCTCACCGGGGGGGTCGGGGTCCCCGCGGTGGTCGACACCGGGATGGTGGGCACCGGGGCGGTGGTCACCGGGCGGCCGGAGGAGGCCGTGGGCGAGGCCGGGGCCGACCGTCGCTGGGCCGCGGCCACCGCGGCGGCGGCCGCCTGGTCCTGGGCTGCGGCCTGGTCCGCCACCGCCGTGGCCAGTTGGCCGGTGACCTGGCTGTGCAGGGCTTCGAGCTGTGCGGTGCTGCTGTCGGCCTGGCCGAGGACGGTGGCCTGGCTGGCCTGGTCGGACCGGTCGCGGTCCCGTTGCTGGCGGAGTGCGGCCTGGTTGTCCTGGAGCTGGGCCTGGGCCGTGTGGAGCTGGTCGACGGCCGTGGAGATGTTGCCCACGGCGATGGCCGTGTACTCGCTGGCCGCCTGGGCGTGCACCTGGCTGCCCCCGAACAGGGCCGAGGTGGTGCTCCCCGAACCGCTCCCGTAGTCCACGTAGGACCTCAGCGCCTGCGCCCGGACCATGGCCACCTTGGCGGCGATCTGCTGCTGGTCCTGGCCGATCTGCTGGCCGATCTGGGCGATGGCCTGGCTGTCGGCGGCCACCCGGGCCGAGACCACCGAGTACTGCTGCTGGTAGGCGTCGACCTGCAGCTGTGCCTCGATCAGGTGCTGGGAGACCGCGGCGGCCTGGGCCCGGAGGGTGGCCACCTGATCGGCTCCGGCAGGCCGGGTGGCGCCGACCACCACAAGGGGGGTCGCCGCGAAGAGCGTGGCGAGGAGCACTGCCGAGATCTGGCGTCGACGGTGCACTGTGGCGGTCAGATCCGCCATCGGTGGGAACCGGGCGCGAAGCACAATGGACGGCCAATTTAGTGGGCAGCGCTGTGGACAAACAAGCTCTACCCGTTTCGGGGTCGGTGGGCCGTTCCGGCGAGGCCCGGGCGCTTCGCGCCGCTCAGGGCGTAATCCCTGGTCAGCGGCCTGATTCGCCACGGCGACCCGACAGGTCCCTGTCCGTACCACCGGTTGGCCGGGCCAGGTGTGGGCCCGCCCCGGCCGGCCGGTCTCAGGCCGGGCGGCCCGACGGGGCGGTGACCGCCGGCACCCCCCGGCCGGTGGTTCCGGCTTCGGTGGTGCCGGCCCTGGTGTCGGCGGGAACGGCTCCGGCTCGACGGTTCGGGGCCAGCAGTGCGCACAACAGACCGGCCAGCGCGGCCATCCCGGCGCAGTACCACCAGAGATGGTGGAAGCTGGCCAGGGCGGTCGCGGCACCGGTCGGGGCGCCGAGGATCACCACCAGCAGGGCCACGCCGAAGGCGCCCCCGACCTGGCGGGCCGTCTGGTTGACGGCGCTGCCCACGGCGAACCGCTCGGGGTGCAGGCTGGACACCGCGGCCGCGCTGAGCACCGGGAAGGTCAGGCCGATCCCGAGGCCGGTGATGAGGGTGGCCGGGAGCCAGATCCCCACGTAGTCCGGTCGGAGCCCGACCCGGGTGGCGTACCAGACCAGGCCGGACACGAAGACCACGAACCCGGCCAACAGCACCCGCCGGAACCCGAAGCGCGCCGCCAGGCGGCCGGACGGGCCGGCCACCACCGCCACCACCAGCGGACCGGGGGTCACGGCCAGGCCCGCCTTCAGGATCGAGTAGTGCCAGACGCTGGTCAGGAACAAGATGTTGCCCAGCAGCATGGCGAAGAACCCCATGGCGTAGAGGAAGGTGGCGGCGTTGGCCACGCTGAAGGACCGTGACCGGAACAAGGTGAGGTCGAGGACCGGCTCGGCATGGCGGCCCGACCGGCGCAGGAACGCCCCACCCACCAGGGCCGCCCCGGCGAAGCAGGCCACCACCGGCACCGACGACCAGCCCCAGGTCGGCCCCTCGGAGATCCCGAGCACCAGGGCGGCCAGGGCCGCGCTGACCAGGACCACCCCCAGGTAGTCGGGCGCGGCCCGGGTGGTGCCGGAGCGGGTCTCCACGAGGACCCGACGACCGGCCAGCCAGGCCACGGCGCCGACCGGCAGGTTGATCACGAAGACCCACCGCCACCCGCCGGCGGCGATGAGGGCGGCGCCGAAGGAGGGCCCGGTGGCCACGGCCAGCGCCCCGACGCCTCCCCACAACGCCACCACCTGGGAGCGCCGCTGCTGGGGGAAGGCGCCGAGCAGGAGGCCGAGCGAGGACGGCAGCAACGCCGCCGCCCCGCACCCCTGGACCACCCGGCCGGCCACCAGCAGCGGGACCGACGGGGCCAGGGCGCACAGCGCCGAGCCCAGGCAGAAGATGGCCAGGCCGGCGAAGAACACCCGGCGGCTGCCCAGGCGGTCGGCGGTGCGCCCCGCCGTCACCAGCAGGGAGCCGAACACGATGCCGTAGCCGGTGATCACCCAGGCCAGGGTGGCCCGGCTCTCGAGGGGGAACGAGCGCTCGAGGGCCGGAAAGGCCACGTTCACGACAGAGAGGTCGAGCGACGCCATGAACGCTCCGAGGGCGGTGACCGCGAAGATGGTCCGCTGCCGGGACGTGGTCCGGGCCGCGACAGTGTCGGTCGCGGCCATCTTGCTGGCGGCCAGGTCGGTGGCGACCAGTTCGGTCGCAGCCATCTCGGCCCTTGTCGATTCCGTCACCCGGGTCATCGTAGGCCACTGTGTTGCATTATGCAACTGACTCCGGGAGGCGACCCTCCGGACCCTCGCCTACGGTGCGGTCGACGGCCGTTCGACCCGAGGAGGATCGGTGGGTTCCCGCGAGACGGAGTTGTGGCATCAGGTGAGTGCCCGGCTGGAGGCGCGCCAGGGCTGGAGCCTCCAGTCCTCTCCCACGCCCGGGGTGCCGCCGACGTGGGGGTTGGTGTCCGACGGGGAGATCGAGCTCTCCGTGGGTCTCGAGCAGGGACTCATCGCCGTCTACCTGGTGGACCGAGAAGTGGTGATCACCTTTCCGGGCGTGGACCGCCTCACCGACTGGCTCGACGCCAACGAGGCGCTGTTCCTCCAGCGCCGGTCCATGGCCTCGGAGCTCTTCGACGAGCTCCTCAGCGGGAGGATCACCGAGTGGTAGCCAACAGGGTGGCGAACCGGCGGGCGAACAGGTAGGCGTCGCCGGGCCACCGGGCCGACAGGTAGGTGCCGTCCTCCACCACGAAGGCGTGCCGGTCGTCGGTGGCGGTGCCGCGCCGGAACGTCCGGGGGCCCCGTTCGTAGTGGGCCGGATCGTCGAGGTTGAGGCGGACCTCGTCCTCGACGTAGGCCGGGTAGGTGCGGTAGTACCGGCCAAGGCGCCAGGCCGTGGCGGCATAGGCGCTGCGCTCCAGGTACTTGGGCAGGCAGGTGGTGCGCCGATCGGCCAGCAGACTGTGCCCGGTGGCCGGGTCGGTGGACCGGGCCAGCACCACCACGCCATGGCAGATGGCCCCGACCGGGCGACCGAGGGTCCAGAACTCGCCGACCCGGCGCTGGAGCTCGTGGGAGCCCAGGTACTGGCGCATCCGCGGTGCGTGCCCTCCGGGCAGGAGCAGTCCGTCGAATCGACCGACGTCCACCGTCCGCCAGCTCACCGGGTCGGTGAACCCGGGGGAGGCGGCCAGCCGGCGGTAGAACGAGAGGGCCTCGGGCTCGGCGCCCAGTTGCCCGAAGACGACACCGGTGAGCAGGCGCGGATCGCAGGCCGGGGCCTGCCCGCCCCCCTCGGTGGCGAACGTCACGGTGTGCCCGGCGTCGGTGAGCAGGCGCCACGGCACCGCCACCTCGGTGGGGTCGAAGTCTCGATCCGGCAATGGCATCAGCACCTGCATGACCGGCTCCTCGGGTGGTCCGGCTCGGCCGGGGATCGGGGTGGCCGACAGTACCGTCGGGGCCGAGCACCGGGCAATGCTGGGCGGCGGGCCATGACGCCGGACCTGGTGGGCGGGCCGGCTCCGAGGGCCACCCCGGGACGCCGTCGGATCGGGTAGACCGGCCAACCTGTGTGAATCGTTAGAATCTCCGGGCAGGGGCTGCGAGGAGGTTCCGTGTCCGTGACTGGCCTGGCCAATCTGGCGGTGAAGGTGAAGGACCTGGACGACGCCTGCCGGTTCTATGAGGAGGCCGGGGCCGAGGTCCGCGACCGGATGGAGTGGGGCAACGGCGAGCGCGCCGACGTGTTTCTGGGCCCGGTGATGATCACCCTGTTCACCCGGGCCATCTACGAGGACGCCCTGGACGTGCCGGCCGAGGGGTTCCTCCATCCGGCGCTGTTCACCGACGACCTCGACAGCGAGCTCAGCGGTCACGACGTGCTCTGGGGTCCGACCATCGTGGAGGGGGCGTTCGGGACCCGTCGCATCGCCTTTGTCGAGGCCCCCGGGGGGATCCGGCTGGAGTTCATGGAGCAGCTGGCACCGCCGCCCGTCCCCGACGCGGGCGTGGCGTAGGCGGATCGGGCCCGTGGTCTACCTCCTGTCTCTCGCCGCGGCCCTGTCCAACGCGCTGACCAGCCTGCTGCAGCGCATGGGGGTGGAGGACGCCCCCGAGGACTCGACCCTCAAGCTCAGCCTGCTGACCCACGCCATCAAGCGCGGCGTGTGGCTGCTGGGATTCGCCTTCATGGTCGGGTCCTTCCTGATGCAGGCCGTGGCGCTGCACCTGGGGAACCTGAGCGTGGTCCAACCCATCCTGACCACCGAGCTCTTGTTCCTCATCCTCCTGTTGGCCACGTGGTTCCAGTTCCGGATCGGGCTCCGGGAGTGGCTGGGCTGCGTGGCCGCCGCCGGTGGCCTGGCCGGGTTCCTCATCTTCGCCCAGCCCGGTGGGGGCAACCTCTCGCCGTCGAACCTCGGGTGGCTGGTGGTCGGCTCGGTCTGCGGGGGCGCCATCGTGGTGGCGGTGATGCTGGCCCTTCGGGGCCCCCGCTGGTGGCGGGCCGCCATGTTCGGTGCGGCCGGTGCCGTGGGGTTCGCCTTCACCGCCGCCCTCATCAAGCGGGTGGGTGACTACGTGGCCGGGGACTGGACCCAGATGTTCTCCCACTGGCAGACCTACGCGGTGGCCCTGTGCGGCCTGGGCTCGGTGTTCCTGGCCCAGAACGCCTTCCACGCCGGGCCCATCGCCGCCTCGCAGACCGCCTTGGTGCTGGTGGACCCGCTGGCCAGCATGGCCATCGGGATCGGCCTGTTCGGGGACAACCTGCGCACCGCCGGGGCCTACGGTCCGCTCGAGGCCCTCTCCCTCCTGGTCATGTTCGCCGGGGCCGCCTTCGTGGCCCACTCGCCGCTCATCTCGGGCATGAAGGGAGACGACCAGCAGTACACCGAGATGCTGTCCCTACGGTCGCGCTCCAAGCGCCTGGTCGACGCGGTGCAGGACACCCTGCCCGTTGACGTCTACGACCACCTGCCCCCCGAGGTGGTCAGGCGGCTGCCCACCGACACGGCCCATCGGCCCTCGGACACCGTCGAGCCGGTGCTGAAGGACAGCGGGCCCCGGCGGCCGAAGGACACCGACGGCGTCCCGCGGGTCCCCAATGCCACGGACAGCGTGGCGCGGCTGCCCGAGGACACCGTCGAGCGGCTGCCCATGGACTGAGTGGGCCGGCCCTGACGGGCCGGGTCGGGGTCAGTCCGGGGTGATGCCCTGGGCCCGGATCTGGCGGCGGATGGTCCGCTGCTGGGCGGCCAGCAGGGCGTCGGCGCCGGCCGGGGGGGCCGGCGCAACGGCATGGGCCGGAGGGAGGGAGCCGCTCGGCAGGTCGGTGCAGATCGGGTGGAACATCGCCAGGTCCTGGGTCGCCAGGGAGTTCGGCGGCAGGGCGGACGGGCTGGAGAACGGGTTCTTCGGCACTCGCAGCACCGGTGGCTCGGCGAAGGGGGGGCGGGCCGCGGTGAGGTCGAAGAAGTCCAGCATGTTGTGCGCGTTGGCATCGCGGTAGGTCAGGGCGGGTAGGTTCCACTTGGTCTCGACCAGCTTGAGGATGGAGGTGTGGTCGAAGGTCTGATGGGAGACGTAGTCCTTCTTCGACCAGGCCGACACCACGCAGCACGGCACCCGGAAGCCCGTGAAGTTGTAGGCCCGGGGGAGGTCGCCGGCCTTCAGCTCGGGGGGCACGTTGTCCGGCTTGACCGCCCGGCGGGGTGGCACGTGGTCGTACCATCCCCCGTGCTCGTCGTAGACCCAGATCAGCGCAGTCTTGTCCCAGGCCGGGCCCTGCATGACGGCGTCCACGAACAGGGCGGCGTAGGCCTCGCCCACGGTGATGTCCCCGTTCTCCTCGGAGTAGTTGGTGTAGGGGTCGACGATGCTGAAGGCCGGGAGGTTCCCAGAGGCCGCGTCGGCGAAGAACTGGGGGAGGTGCACCGCCTTGTCCAGGTTGTCGAGGTAGACCGGCTCGAACAGGGCGACCGTCGGGAGATCGGGGTAGTAGTCCTTCCACGAGATGCCGTAGTGGTTGAGCCGGTCGAAGATGGTGCCGTTGGGGGCGTCGACGGTTGAGATGCCCGACGCGTCGGTGCTGATGTCGCCGAGGGCGGTGCCGGCGATGAGGAACCGACGGTTGGGATAGGTCTGGGCCATGACCGAGCAGAAGTAGCGGTCCCCGATGGGGAACTTCTTGGCCATGGAGTGGTAGAAGGGGAGGTCGCCGTGGGTCCAGTAGCCCATCGAGGCCCCGCCGCACGCGGCCACGAATCCCTGGTTGGTGCCGTCGGCCCAACTGGTGTGGGACTTGTTCCAGTCCTGACCGATGCCCGAGTCGGCCTCGCCGCAGGTGTTGGGGTTGTGGAACGAGCGGACGAAGCCCCCGGCCGGATCCGGGTTGTAGTTCACCGGCCGCCCGTCGGCGCCCGGGGTCAGTCCGTCGCCCCGGCCCAGGGTGCCGAGATGGTCGTCGAAGCTGTGGTTTTCCATCATGAGCACCACGATGTGCTCGATCTGGGGGAGGGTGTCGGTGCCGGCCGGAAGGTTGGGATAGGGGAGCGTGCCCGGCGGGAGGATGGCGCCGCCCGGTCCGAGCCCGGTGGCCGCGGCGGCGTAGGACTCGGACCCCACCGCGGCACCGAGACCCGCGGCGGCCATCCCGGTGGCCGCGGCGCCGGCCAGCAGGGCCCGCCGGCTGATCCGGGACCGGGAGCCCGGTCCCTCGGTGACGTCGGCGTCGTCGCTCACCCGAGCCAGGATACCCGGCAGGTGAATCCGGGGTCGGGTGGCCACCGACCGGCCCGGACGCCGCCGGGCTCACTCGACCAGGAACCCGCCCGATTGGTGCTGCCAGAGCCTCCCGTACCTCCCGGCCGCGCCCTGGTCGAGCAGCTGGCGGTGGGTGCCCTCCTGCACCACCGCCCCCTGGTCGAAGACCACGATGCGGTCCATGTGGGCGATGGTGGACAGCCGGTGGGCGATGACCAGGGCCGTCGAGCCCTCCATGAGCTCCCACAGCGCCGCTTGGACCAGGTGCTCGGACTCCGAGTCCAGCGCCGAGGTGGCCTCGTCCAGGACCAGGATGGGGGCGCCCTTGGCCATGGCCTGGGCGATGGCCACCCGCTGGCGCTGGCCGCCCGAGAGCTTGAGGCCCCGCTCGCCGACGACGGTGTCGTACCCGTCGGGGAGGGCGAAGACGAACTCCTCGACGTGGGCCGCCCGGCCGGCCCGGTGCACCAGGTCGTAGTCCACCTCCGACGGCCACCGGCCGGCCCCGTCCACCCTCGGGTCCAGCCCGTAGCAGATGTTCTCGGCGATGGTCCGGTGCAGGAGCTGGGGGTCCTGGGGGACGTAGCTGATGTGCCGCCGCAGGGAGGCTAGGGTGACGTCACGGATGTCCTGACCGTCGATGAGGATGCCGCCGCCGTCCACGTCCATGAGCCGCAGCAGCAACTTGGACAGGGTGGACTTCCCCGAACCCGAGGCGCCGACCAGGGCCACGTGCTCGCCGGGTCGGATCGAGAGGGTCAGGTCGCTGAACAACGGCGCGCCGGGCCGGTAGCCGAACCCGACCTGGTGGAAGTCGATGGCACCCCGGGGCACGTTGAGGTGACCGGCCCCGGGGCGGTCGGTGACCTCGATCGGCGCCCCGGCGATGGCGGTGAACTTGGCGGCGC
>DATCBL010000158.1:0-2319 GCA_036511875.1 Acidimicrobiales bacterium | reverse complement strand
CCCCGCCGGCGGCCTCGGCCAACGGCTCCTCCATCTCCACCGCGACCCTCAACACCCAGCTCCGCACCCTCGAGACCACCGCCGCCGGTGGCTGCCTCCTCCAGCTACAGGACCCTCAGCTGGCCTCCAGCTCGGGCCAGGGGGCCGGGGGGCCGGGGACGTACACCATGACGTTCACCAACGCCGTGCTCAACAACCAGGTGGGCGACCTGTTGGCCGAGCAATTCGCGTCCTCCAAGGGCATCACCATCTCGTCGCCCGACCTGGCCACGGCCAAGACCGACCTTCAGGCCACCCTCAACGGGGAGATCGGCGCCGCGGTGCAACAGGCATCGGCCTCGGGGGCCCTCTCGTTCTGCCAGGACGCCACCGGGGCGGCCATCTCCGGGACCACGCTGCTCGGCGACCTCCCGTCCTCGGTGGCCTCGGGGCAGATCCGCAACCAGGCCGTGGACGAGAAGCTGCTGGCCCGGGGGGCCGACCTCTCCCCGGCCGCGGTGGCCGCCTACTACCAGGCCAACCTGGCCCAGTTCACCACCGCGTGCGTGAGCCTGATCGCCACCGACACCGAGGCCCACGCCAACCAGCTGGTGGCCCAGATCAACGGGGGTGCGTCGTTCGCCGACGTGGCCAAGGCCAACTCGCTGGACAGCCAGACCGCGGCCAACGGGGGGGCCCTGGGCTGCAACTACACCCAGGCCCAGGTGGAGCAGGCCCTGCAGGTGCAGTCGGTGACCCCGGGACAGCCCATCGCCCCGGTGCAGGACTCGACCAACGGCGAGTGGGTCATCTACGAGGTGACCAGCCAGACCGTGGCCCCGCTGTCGGCGGCGGGCCCGGTGGCCCGTCGGGAGCTCCTGCAGTCCACGGCCAACGTGAACCGGGTGAGCCGCGAGATCGTGGCCTTCGCCCGGACCTCCGACGTGTCGGTCGACCCGCAGTACGGGGCCTGGAAGCGGATCACCGTCGTCCCCCCGGTGGCCCCCCCGTCGCGCTACCTGTTGGGCGCGGTGTCGGGGCAGACCCCACTGGTGGCCCGCGCCACCGCCGGCTGACCGGCTCGGACCGTGTGCCGCCGTGACCGGCCCTGAGGCGGTGACCCCCCGGATCGACGTGGTGGGGCTGGGCCCGGCCGGTCCCGAGCTGATCACCGACGCCTCCCTCCGGCTGATGGCCGGGGCCGGCACGCTCATCTTCCGGACCCGCCGGCATCCGGCCGCCGCCGTCCACCCGGAGGCTCCGAGCTTCGACGGCCACTACGAGGCCGCGGACACCTTCGACCAGGTCTACCGGTCCATGGCCGAAGACCTGGTGGCCCGGGCGTTGGCCGACGGTGCGGTGGTCTACGCCGTCCCGGGATCCCCGACGGTGGCCGAGGAGTCGGTGGCCCGGCTCCGCCGGCACCCCATGGTGACCGGCGGTGCGGTCCGGCTCGAGGTGCATCCGGCGGTGTCCTTCCTCGACCTGGCGTTCGACCGGGTGGGGGCCGACCCGGTGGAGGCCGGCGTCCGGGTGGTGGACGGCGAGACCTTCGCGGTCGGTGCCGCCGGGCAGCGTGGCCCGCTCCTGGTGGCCCAGTGCTGGAGCCCGTCGGTGCTCTCGGGCATCAAGCTGTCGGTGGACACCGCTCCTCGGAGGAAGGTGAGCGTCCTCCACCACCTCGGTCTCCCCGACGAGCGGGTCTGGGAGGTCGAGTGGGACGAGCTCGACCGTTCCTTCGCCCCCGACCACCTGACCTCGCTGTGGATCCCCGAGCTGGCCGCGCCGGTGGCCGGGGAGCTGGCCCGGCTGGACGAGCTGGTCCACACGCTGCGGGAGCGGTGCCCGTGGGACCGGCGCCAGACCCACCAGTCCCTGGCCCGCCACCTGCTCGAAGAGTCCTACGAGGTGCTGGAGGCCATCGATGCCGTCTCCGAGGTGGACGCGGCCGCGGCGGACGCCCGGGCCCCGGCGGTCGATCCGGGGACCGAGGAGCGGGCCGTGTCCCATCTGGAGGAAGAGCTCGGGGATCTGCTCTTCCAGGTGTACTTCCATGCCACCCTGGCCGCCGAGGCCGGTCGGTTCACCCTGGCCGATGTGGCCCGGGGCGTGCACGACAAGCTGGTCGGGCGGCACCCCCACGTCTTCGGGGACGTGACCGCGGAGACCCCCGACCAGGTGGCGGCCAACTGGGAGGCGCTCAAACTGGCCGAGAAGGGCCGCACCAGCGTCACCGAGGGGATCCCGGCCGCCCTCCCGGCCCTGGCGCTGGCCACCAAGCTCCAGCGGAAGGCCCTGGCCGTGGGGATGGTGCTCCCCGAGGTGGCCGACGAGGCCGCC
>DATCBL010000157.1:0-2160 GCA_036511875.1 Acidimicrobiales bacterium | reverse complement strand
GAACCCGCCGTCCCCGGTGTCCACCTCCACGGTGCGGAACCCGACCGCTCCGAGCTCGAGACGGGTGGCGCCGAGTCGCACGGTCACCGGGTACAGCGGCTGGGGGCCGTGCGTGTGGGGCCACCACCTCTGGACGTCGTTGACCGAGGCCGAGCCGGACAGGCGCAGCCGGTCACCGGCGGCCTCCACGGCCAGCGGCGCCTCGACCCCGCCGACCTCGAGGGTGGCCTCCGTCGGGGCGCCATCGGTGCCGAGGTCGGCCGTCACCGTGAGGTCCAACGTGACCGTGCCGGTGGTCGGCCCGTCGCCGGCGTCGGCGCAGGCGGCGACCAGCCGTCGGTCGAGCACCCGGTGCGACGACCACCGGACCAGGCGGACCGGGCGCCACGGCCCCACCGCGGCCGGGGTCACCACCCACCCGGGCTGGCGGCCGAGCAGGGTGGTGCGGAGCCATCGGAGGTTCTGGTGGGAGGCCCCGTTGGTCTTCCACCGCGGCCGGGGGCGTCGGGTGGCCAGCCACGGCGACAGCGCGGAGCACCGGATCACCAGGTCGTTCGCCGCGGCCAGGGACGCCAGGTGCAGCCGCACCGGTGTGAACATGGCCTCGGAGTGGGCCAAGTGGCCGCCGTTCAGCCAGACGTCGGCGATGGTGGCCAGACCCTCGAACTCCAGCAGCCAGGAACCCGCGCCGTCCCCGCCGGGTCCGGCCGAGGGGGCGGCACCACCACCGGGGGCGACCGGCGACGCGAAGTGACAGCGGAACCACCAGTCCTCACCGTCGAGTTCGTCCGAGGTCCGCTCGGGCACCCCGGCCTGGCGCAGGGCGCCGGCCACCGTCCCCGGCACCGGGGCCGGGATCCATCGCAGGGGGAGGGCGGCGAGGGCGGCGGGATCGGCCGCCGCGGCGGGAGGGGTGGAGGCGCACTCCCAGCCGGACAGGTCGATCCGCCCGGGGTCAGGCGCCATAGCGGTCGACCAGCACGGCCATGCCGGCGTCCCAGTGCCCGGCCATGGCCCCGAGGATGCCGGCCAGGTCGACCTGGCGACCGCGCACCACCCGGGCCAGGGCGAACTGGAGCGACTTGGCCCCGGTGGCCAGCTCGGCGAAGTCGGTGGCCGCCGGCTCGGTGCCCGGCCCGTCCCATCGGTTCAGCCACTCCACGAACGTCGAGGCCAGCTCGGCGGTGGCTCCGCACTGCCGGCACATCCCGAACGAGTAGAGGTGGAAGGTCTCGAGATCCTGATCGGCCAACCAGGGGAGGTCGTGGGCCAGGCGCTCCCCCAGCCTGACGATGGGGTTGTCGGTGGGGCGGCGGGCCAGGTGGTCCCCGGTCAGTCCCACCACGCCGGCCACCAGCCCGGGATCGTGCCGACGGATCCGATCGAGCCGGATCACCTCCACGTACGGGGGCAGCCCGGCGGTCTCGGCGTGGTCCCCGAGTCGGAAGACCCCGTCGAAGTCGTCGCCCTCCAGCTCGAAGTAGCCGGCGTTGTGGAAGTAGCCCAGCCGTCGGCCGGCCCGGTCGAGCAGCTGGGGAACGATGGTGGTCTTGACGTGGGCCGTGCCGTAGGAGACCTCCCGGGTGTCGGGAAGGAACCAGGCGTCGACCTCGACGGTGCACAGCCGGCCGAGCTGCAACTGCTCGTCCACGTGGTCGACCACCGGCCTCCACACGTTGAGCTCGAACACCTCCAGTCCGAACAGGGTGCGCAGGTCCTCGGGCGGGAACTTGAAGAACGCCCACTGGTCGCCCTCGAAGTCGGCGCTGAGGGTGAAGGCCGCCGCGGCCACCGGATCCAACCCCAGGGCGTTGAGCACCTCGATCCACACGTCGACGTAGCAGTTGGTCTCGCTCCAGCTCCGCTCCACGGCGTGGAGCTCGTGGGGCTGGTACCGATCGGCGGCGAGGGGCAGGAGGGCGACGGTCATGGGTGGTCCAGGGACGGGCGGATCAGGGCCACAGTCGGTTGCGGACCGGCCCCGGCCACCGGTCGGGATCGGGCCCGTGGCGGTGGAGGAGGGCCAACGTGATGCGGTCGATGCCGAAGCCGAAGCAGGCGGTGTGGGCCACCTCGCCGTCGTGGGACTCGATGCCGAAGGGCCGGCCGAAGTGGTCGAGATGGCAGTTGGACGAGGAGATGGCCGTCTCCCGCTCGATG
>DATCBL010000156.1:0-4165 GCA_036511875.1 Acidimicrobiales bacterium | reverse complement strand
CGACATGCTGGGCCTCACCGCCGCCCGGGTCTACGGCTTCGACCTGGACGCCCTGCGGCCCATCGCCGCCCGGATCGGTCCCTCCCCGGACTCGCTGGGCCAGGACCCGACCCGGTTCAGCGACCCGGCCGAGCGGGCCGGGGCCCGTTGGTGGAAGGCCGAGTACGGGTTGCAGCCGCCGGTCTGAGCTCGGCAGCTACCAGGACCGCAGGACCTGGTGGCGGTCGAAGGCGTTGCAGGTGGAGCCGGCCGGGTAGTCCTCGACGGCCAGCGGGGTGGCCACCTCGGCCACCGTCGGCCCGATCTTCGACCCGATGAGCCGCAGGGCCTCGAGGTCGAAGTGGTAGAGCCGGGCCGCGTTGACCTCGACCATCTGGCGGGTCTCGACCGGGTCGCAGCTGCCGAAGGCGGCCCGCAGGGCCTCCCGGCTGTAGGGGTAGCTGCCCTCGGAGTGCGGGTAGTCGGCCCCCCACATGATGCGCTCCACGCCCACCTCGTAGCGGAGGGCGGACTCACTGGACCGCAGAAAGCTGGCCCCGACCGACACGTTCCGTCGGAAGTACTCGGTCGGGGTGAGGGACATGCCCTTGGCGGCAGCGCCGAAGAAGTTGGCCTCGGCGGCGTCCCCGAGGGTCATCCGGCCGTAGAACCAGTCCAGGGTCTCCAGCCCGCGGGGCAGCCAGGCCAGACCCTGCTCGGTCAACACCACCCGCAGGCCGGGATGGCGCTCCAGGACCCCTCCGAAGATCAGGTGCCAGACCGACCGGTGGGAGAACCAGGGCAGCTCGATCAACATGATGGCCCGGGCCACCTCGGCGTCGCCGTAGTCGGGGATGCCGCCGCCCCCGTGGATGTTGACGATCACCCCGAGGTCCTCGCACAGGGTCCACAACGGCTCGTAGGCCGCGTCCCACAACGGGGGGAGCCCCGAGCCGGGCGGGAGGGAGGGCAACAGGATCCCGCCGAACGGCGCGAAGGCCGACGAGGCCCAGCGCACCTCGGCCAGTGCGTCCTCGATCCGGTTGGCGAAGATCTGGGCCACCCCGGCCCGACGTCCGGGGGCCCGGGCGCAGAAGTCGGCCAGCCAGCGGTTGTGGGCCTGGATGCCGGCCCAGCGGCGGTCGTACTCCGCCTCGGTGGGGGGCAGCGCCACCAGGCTCCCCTCCTCGAAGAAGGGCGGCACGGTGTTGGGGAAGAGCACTTCGGCGGTGATGCCGTCGGCGTCGTTCTCGGCCAGCCGGCGGTCGGAGTCCCAGCTGCGGTAGGCGGTCGGGGCCAGCAGATCGGCGAAGGGGTTGACGTAGTCGGCGGCCCAGGCGTCGAACTCGTCGTGCCAGCCGGCGGACAGATAGGGGCGGTAGTCGCCGATGTCGGCTCCGGCGTGGGCGTCGGCCGAGATCACCGTGTAGCGGTGGCCGGGCTCCAGGGTCTCGGTCACCGCACCCTCCTGGTCTCGGACACGGGTGTGCCGCGTCCCCTCATGTCAGGCCCGCCAGCGCCGAGGGGGGCAGGACGCCCTGGGCGATGGCATCGGCCCGGGCGTGGAGGAGCCGACCGGCCCGGTCCAGGTCGTGGCTGATCACGAAGCGGCCCTCTTTGACCCCCCGGACGGCGAACCGACCCAGCTCGGCCAAGTCCACCGTGTCGGTGGGGCGCCCCGCGGCGGCGAGGGCCGCCTTGAACTCGGCGAAGGTGGTCCCCGGCGCCGGCGGACGGGGCTTCTGGCGGGCCAGGGCGTCGGGACGGTTGCGCTGCGCCTCCCACAGGCCGGTCTCCAGCAGGCCGCCCGAGGGGTAGAAGATGGACGCCGAGAGCCGGGTCTTCTGGGCGGCGAACTGGTGGGCCAGGGCCTCGGTGAAGCAGCTGATGGCCGCCTTGGACGAGGCGTAGACCGAGGCGTACGGAACCGGGGCGATGCCGCCGTCCCCCGACGAGGTGGTGACCACCGTGCCCGGCTCACCCGACTCGATCATCCGGGGCACGAAGGCCAGCACGCCGTTGGCAGTCCCGAAGACGTTCACCCCGAAGCACCACCTCCAGTCGTTGGGCTCCTGGTCCCACGGGTTCCCGCCCCCACCGGAGGTCACCCCGGCGTTGTTCCACAACAGGTGGCAGGCGCCGTAGGCGTCGAAGACCCGGTCGGCCAGGGACTCGACCGAGGTGGAGTCCGAGACGTCGGTGACCACGCCGAGCACGTCGCCCCGGGCCCCGAGCTCGGCCACCGTGGCCTCCAGGACCGGGGCCTCGACGTCGGCGATCACCACCCGGGCCCCCTCGTCGAGCAGGGCCTCCACGATGCCCCGGCCGATGCCGGCGGCCCCGCCGGTCACCACCGCCACCTTGCCTGCCAGGTCGTCCACGACCCTCCCCTTGCTGCGCTGCCCACGGGCCCTCGCCCGCCCAGCCATGGTGGCACAGCCCCGGCGATCCCGCCCCGCGGTGGGGAGACCCGCCCGGGCCCGACCGAGTACCGTCGGCCCCGGCGCCGATCGCTCCGGCGTCCCCACCCGGCGGCCCCAGGAGGTCCCGTGCCCCTCGATCCGCAAGCCCGCGCCCTCCTCGACCAGATCGAGGCGGCCGGGGCGCCGCCTCCCCACCGGCTGGAGGCCGAGGAGGCCCGGGCCGGGTTCAACCCCTTCGTCGCCGCCATGATCGGGCCGCCGGACCGGCGCGTGCCCACCGAGGACCGCACCGTGCCCGGGCCGGCGGGAGCGGTGCCCGTCCGGGTCTACCGACCGGCCCGCGGTGGGCCGCTGCCGGTGGTGGTCTACTTCCACGGGGGTGGCTGGGTGATCGGGGACCTCGAGAGCTGCGACACCATCTGCCATCGCCTGGCCGACGGGGTGCCGGCGGTGGTGGTGAGCGTGGACTACCGGCTGGCCCCCGAGCACCCCTATCCGGCCGCCGTCGACGACGCCGACGCCGCCACCACCTGGGTGGCCGAGCATGGCGAGGAGCTGGGTGCCGACCCCTCCCGGCTGGCCGTGGCCGGGGACAGTGCCGGAGCCAACCTGGCCGCGGTGGTGGCCCGCCGGGCCCGCGACCGGGGCGGCCCGCCGGTCGCCTTCCAGCTCCTCGTCTACCCGGTCACCGACGCCACCCGCTCCCTGCCGTCCTACGTCGAGAACGGATCGGGCTATCTCCTGGACGCCGACACCATGGCCTGGTTCTGCCGCCACTATCTGGCCGACGCCGACCCCGAGCAGCCCGATGTCTCCCCGCTGCTCGCCGATGACTGCTCCGGGCTGCCCCCGGGCCTGGTGGTCACGGCCGAGTTCGACCCCCTCCGGGACGAGGGCGAGGCCTACGCCGCGCGACTGCGGAAGGCCGGGGTGGACGTGGCCACCTCCCGGTACGACGGGATGATCCACATGTTCTACGGATTCGACGCCATGTTCGACGCGGCGCGCCGGGCCACGGCCGAGACGGTGTCGGCCCTCCGGGTGGCCCTGGGCTGACCCGCCGATCCCCTCGGGTTCGGGATCGGCGCTCAGCCCCACCCGGCCCGGGGTCGGCCGTGGCAGTATCGGCCGGTGCGCTTCCACGCCGAGCACTCCTTTGTTGCCCCGGCCGCGGCGGTGCTGGGAGTGCTCACCGATCCGGCCTTCTACCTCGGCCTCACCCTCCCCGACCTGGACCAGCCCGAGCTCCTCGGGTCCACCGACGACGGTGACGCCGCGGTGATCCGGCTCCGCTACCAGTTCGTCGGACACCTGGACCCGATGGCCCGACGCCTGCTCGGGTCGGGACAGCTGGCTTGGATCCAAGAGGTGCGGGTCCAGCGGTCGACCGCCGCGGGCACGCTGGGGTTCGAGGCGGAGCGGGAGCCCCGGCGACTCCACGGTGCGGCCGACTTCACCCTGGTCCCGTCGGCCGGAGGCACCATCCGGCGGCTCGAGGGCGAGCTGGTGGTGGCCGTCCCCGGAGTGGGAGGACTGGCGGAGCGGCGGATCGTGCCCGGGCTCCTGCGCCGGCTCGACCTCGAGGCCGAGGCGGTCGACGCCGCCCTCTCCTGAGCCACGAGGGGGTCCGGCGGGGGCTTGTCCATCGGACGTCGCTCGGGGTCGGCCCGGCCCGTCGGCTCGCCCACCGGGGTCGGTCGGACCGGGACGGCGCGGCCGAGCTACCCGCCGTAGGTCCGCTCGGCCGCCACCCAGTCGGAGGC